>JAMPYH010000014.1 GCA_023700785.1 Candidatus Zixiibacteriota bacterium | reverse complement strand
TAATATGTCGAGAGCAGGAAGGTGGCCGTCATGGTCTCCTTCTTTCTGCCGATCTCGAGGCGTCCGCCATCCTGATTCTGCTGCGGCTGCGTGTTCGAGATCGCGACATTGACCGCCTTGATATCAACACCGGTGATATTGGCGATAAAAGGGAAATTGGCGACGTAGCTGAGGAAAGAACCAAAATCGTGATAGGTTCCGGACATCTCTATCTCAAAGGTCGCCACATTATAAAAGGCCTGGGACTGCTCCGGCATCGGCTGGATCCGGAGGATCTTGGTACCAGTCAGCGACGACGCGGTGTGCATCTGCACGAGCATCGACGGGATCTGCTTCACTTCGGGAAGCAGCGCCTCGATCTCATGATACCGTTCGATCAGATCGGCATACTCGACCTGGAGGGCCTCAAGCGATTTCGCTTTCATTTCGACGTTCTTGAGGTTGGTCGTGATGACTTCGAACTCCTGGCCCTTTTGCGCGATCTCCTCATCAAAGGTGGTGTAGAGGCGCGTGTACCAGAAGTAAACGATCACCAGGAAGGCGAGCGAAGCCAGCACGATCTTCTGCGTTTTGGAGTCTTTCAGATTCATACTGTCGCTCCCTTACTGCTTCGCGGCCGGCACGGGCGACGGCACGGTCGGTTGAAATTCAGCTTCCTGGAAGTCGGCTTCATTGAAGTCTTCTTCCTGCTCCGATGACGCCTGCGCGACCAGGTTGCGAAGCTGCTGGTCACTCAGGTAATGAATATTGCAGCTAACGATAAAGTTGTAGGCCTTATCGTTCTCCGCGAACTTGACTTCTTTAGTGGAGACGAGCTCGACCTTATCAAAATAATCCGAGCGCATCATATTGATCATAAATGAAGCGAGCGCGTTGAGCGTGAAGGCGTGTCCTTCCACCTCAGCCTTGACAAACGACGGCAGGCTGTCAATGGCCGGTTCGGCCGGCACGGGCGCTTCACCCGGCTTGGCGGGCTTTTTCGGGTCGGACGTGACCGGCTTCTTTTCCGCCGGCTTCTCGCGAAGTTCGGCCAGCCAGACGAAGTCCGGCACGTTGCCGGCGACTTCCTGGAGCAGGCGAACCCAGACCGACCGATGGCGATCGAGTCGTTCGATCGCGGAGAGGCGGTTGCTGATCTTGGTCTTTACGTCCAACAGCGCGTCAACGAGTTTGATATCGCGTTGCAACATGGCGGCGCGCTCGTTCGCTTTCTGGATCGACGTCTCGAGCGAATCGACCTGGCGCATCTGGTACAGTGTCACCACCGCCAGCAACGCGACCACGGCTACCGCTCCGGCGACCACGTAGATCTCTTTCTTCCCGAAGGAGAAATTGCTGGTCCGCTTGAGGTAATCCTTGGGCAGCAGGTTTATCTGAATCATGGTCCTATTACCTCGCTTTCCGCATCGCTAAGCCGACCGAGACCGCCAACAGCGGCGCTATCTTTTCCGGCTGCAGGTACTGGAACAACTCGGGATCGTAATCGATGTTACGAAGCGGATTGGCCAGCTCCAGGGGGATGTTGAGTTTCGCCTGGACATGCTCGGCGAGATACGGCACCAGGGCGCCGCCGCCGGAGAGCACGATCCAGTCGATCTGGTCAACTTTGGACTGAGATCTAAAGTAGGAGAACGCCAGTTCGATACCGGCGACCAGTTCATCGGTCGCGGATTCGATGGTGGCGCGAAGCATATCCTGATCGATCGAATCCCCCATCTCCCCCTTCATCGCCTTGATGGTCATTTCGGGGCTGAGGCGGAACTCGCGCTGAATAGCCTGGAAGATCTCGCGGGTACCGGCCGACACGTCGCGGGTCGCCTTGAACAGACCTTCGGAAACGTACGTGATGTTGGTCACGTCGTGGCCGATGTTCAGCAGGGCGGTCACGCGGTTCGGGTCGAGGTCGTAGTTGTGCTCGTACGCGTTGAGAATGGCGAACGCGTCATCATCCACCACCACCGGGCGCAGGCCGCAATCTTCGATCAGCCCGAGATACATCTTGAGATACTCTTTGCGGGCGGCCACCAGCAAAACGTCCATCTTGTTGATGTCGTCGTCGGTCTTGATGATGTGGTAGTCGAGCGTCACGTCATCGACGTCAAACGGCGCCCGCTGCTCGGTTTCGAAGAGGATCGCCTGTTCCGCTTCGGGGCCGGTCTTTTTGTCGATGGTGAACTTGTCGGTGATGACACCATGGCCCGAGATCGATACAACAACGTCACGGATCTTCGGGTCAGTCTGATCGATCAGCGACTGGATATTGAATATCACCGCTTCACGATCACGGATCTCGTCAGCAACGATCGCCTCCGGGGGCAATTCCCGAATGCCGATAGCGGAGACCGAGTAGCCGTTCTTGGAATGATCCAATTTGACCAGCTTGATCGAACTCGCGCCGACATCCAGGCCGACGGTGCTCTTACTCTTTCGTGAGAACAACATACACCACTCTTTATTTGAAGTGTCTGATTTGTCGCTTTCGCGCCTTGTCGTTACTTTTCCGTTTATCGGCATGCCAGTCCGACAATTAACCCGCATGCCCTGTTTTTTGGTCGGGTGAAGGGCGGGGGTCCAGACGCATCCGTGCTGAATCTCCGGTGGACCTTCGCTCTTTGTATCGGCGGGCCGAGCCGCCCTCTTAACCATTTTTGCACAACCGGATAAAAGCGGCGGCAAAAAAAGACCCCCGATCGGCTAAGCCGACCAGGGGTCCTCGCTTCATGAGGAGATCAGGCCTCAATAGAAACTGTAATTTGTTGCGACTCTGCCAGTTGCGGCAAGCACATTGGTGGAGTGGAAAGCGACCATATCCTTGGTGTAGGCCAAAGAATAGAGATTGCCGCCGCCGGTGAATCCGCATGACCCGTTTGGCTCGAACGCCAGGATGTTGTTGGAGCAGTCGGTCCCCATCCAGACGACCTCTTTGGGCAAAGTGTCAACGCTGAGGATCGAGTCACCGGTCTCAAAAGCGTAGGCGGTCGGATTGACATAATCGGCGAAGACCGTCATGGTCTTGGTTGCGTCATCGAACTGAATACCGACCTGCTGTTTGATCGTCAGCGCGGTCGAACGGGCGAGCCGAAGTGTCGAGGTCACGTTGCGGACCGCCACGCGATATTTCATCCGCTCGTACGCTTTCTGCAGACCGGGCGTAGCCATGGACGTAGCTATGGTCACGATGACCACCACGATCATCAACTCGATCATGGTGAATCCGGCCGGACTTCTGAATCGCGATCTACTCTTCATAACGCAATCCTTTATAGGGTTACCGTCAACTTATCATGCCTTACAACAATTCCTTGACGGTAGGTTGAGCATACCTCGTGCCTTGCCGACATTTTTCTTGGATGGGCACCGGACGCCGTAAAATCCGTTACGGTACATAGAGATTGATTGGCTGGCGCGATTCGCGACTTTTGCCAACTGGCCGACTCACTGTCGTTTCGGCCGGTTCAATATGGGAGGTTTCCCATAGGGTCTGGAGCGAATCAAATGCTGTTGACACAATTCGGTAATTGGTTAAATTGATTGTTAGCTAATTACTTACCTGTTACGTCCGCTGTACCACCGAAAGGACCTGTCGATGAAGAGACGATCGCGGCACGAATCTATCCTCACCACCCTCACGATAATCGCCACTGTTTTGCTTTCACTCCCCGTGCTGGCATCCGCTCCACCCAATCCGGCGTTGAGCAAAAGCGCGGTGACGCTGGAGAGATCCGATCAGGTGATCTCATCCCAGGCTCGCAGCTATATTGCCAGCCAGGGGACTGGAGATGTCGCTGTCTGGGTTTATTTCACTGACAAAGGCTTGCGCTCGGGTTCCGTTCTTGTTGGTTCAGCGGCGGCACTTCCATTGACCGATCGCGCCCGTGCTCGACGCGCCAAAGTCGGCATGGACGAACCGGTCTTCGCCGATGTTCCGGTCAATACCTCGTACATCTCCGGCGTAGAATCAGTCGGCGCGACCACTCGCCGGAGCTCGCGATTCCTCAACGCGGTGTCGGTGAATATTGCACCTGACAAACTGGACGCGCTCGCCGCGCTCCCCTATGTCCGCGCGATCACGCCTATGGCGAGGTTCAAAAAAGAGTATCCGCAATCAGAAATGATACGCCCGGATGCGCCGGAGGCGGGTCAGTCACCCGACGCGTTGAATTACGGCAACGCCGCCCAGCAATTGGGACAGATCAATGTACCGGCTGTTCATAACAAGGGATACGACGGGTCGGGCGTCACCCTGGCGATCTTTGATACCGGCTACCGCAAAACGCACGAAGCGTTCGCCAACGCATATCTTGAAGGCCGCGTGCTGGCCGAGTGGGATTTCATCTTCAACGACGGCAATGTCGCCAATGAGGGGGTGGATGATCCCTCCCAGTGGAACCACGGAACAGGCTGTCTCGCGGTGGCCGCGGGATTAAAAGACGGCACCATGTATGGTCCGGCTTACAAAGCGAATATCATCATGTGCAAGACCGAGGATGTTCGCTCGGAGACCCCGGTGGAGGAAGATAACTGGGTCGCCGCGCTGGAGTTCGTTGACTCGATCGGCGCGGACGTGATCACGTCATCGCTCGGCTATTCCGACTGGTACACGTACGCTGATTATGACGGTAATACCGCCACTATCACGTTGGCCGCGAATACCGCCGCGGGACTTGGCATAGTTCACTGCAATTCAATGGGGAACGCCGGACCCGGCGCCGGCACTCTGTCGGCTCCCGCTGACGCGTTCGACATGATCGCCGTTGGTGCCGTTTCATCGACCGGGACCATCGCGAGCTTTTCGTCACGTGGACCGACGGCTGATGGCAGAATGAAACCGGAAGTCTGCGCTCGCGGAGTCAGCACCTATTGGGCGACTCCCTCCGGCAACACAACCTATGGCTCCGCCAATGGAACTTCGCTCTCCACACCGCTGGTCGCCGGCGCGGCCTGCCTGATCATTCAGGCTCATCCAACCTGGCCGCCGGCATTGGTCCGACTTGCCCTGATGGAGACCGCTTCAAAGGCGACATCGCCGGATAATACGTACGGTTGGGGGATCATCAATACGGATGCCGCCCTGAGTTGGGGAGCAAGTTTCAATTCAGACATTCAGGTAGGCGTCGCTCCCCTTACTGTGCTGTTCACTGATGTCTCGACAGTACCGGCGACGTCGGTGGAATGGGATTTTGGGGACGGGAATCTTTCGACCGACGCGAATCCTTCGCACACGTATCTCACTCCCGGACTATACGATGTTTCGCTGGTTCGCCAGACGACCTACGGACCGCTCTCTGGTGAACGGACCAATTACATCCTGGTGCACGCTGACAGCGTGAAGTTTGGTACCGACTCGGCATACGCCGGGCAGAATGGCATGGTGCCGATCTCACTTACCAACACGCAGCCGATACCGTCGATGACCCTGTCGTTCGCGGTTGACTCCGTGGATGTAAAGGTGATCATCGATTCGATATTGCTCGGTTCGAGAACCTCATACTTCGAGGCGACCAACTACCTGCAGTGGCAACCGGATCTGGGACGCTTCGCGATCCAATTGGTGGCGAATGTTGGCGGCGGCTCCCCCGCGCTGGCGCCGGGGTCCGGCGAGGTACTGCGGGTCTTTTACCATCCGATTGAAACCGCGCTGGGGGGCTTCGGGAGTCCCTTTGATACCGCTTTTTACCTCGGAACGCGGACAATGTTAAACTCCGCCACCGCCAATTATGAACCGATCCCGGTTCCCGGCCAGGTGCGGACAAAGTATGTGAAGCGATCAGATATGAGTCTCAACAACAATGTTGACATCACTGATCTGAGCATGCTGATCTCGTATTTGACGACGCTTGCTCCGGTGCCGGTAACGATCCAGGCGGCGGATTTTAATGCGTCACTCGAGATCGATCTCTCTGACCTGTCGGGGTTGATAGCCTATTTGACCGGCGCGGGAGACCCTCCTGTTAATCCGTAAATCGAAATTCGCGCAAAACGACAAAGGCCGGCATGACTGCCGGCCTTTATGTTGTCTTCGCGATTGTCCCGTTAGATCGTAAACTTGCCGTTGCGGTAGATCGTCTTGCCGTCGGCGACGATCTCACTCCCTTTCCGCAGGTCGCAGACCATATCCCAATGGAGCGAGCTTTTGTTTTTACCGCCGCTCTCGGGGATCGACGCGCCGACCGCCATGTGGCAGGTGCCGCCGATCTTTTCATCAAAGAGCGTATTCCGCGAGAAGCGCTGGATCTCATAGTTGGTGCCGATCGCGAACTCGCCGACAAACCGCGCTCCCTTATCCATATCGAGCATGGAGGTCAGGTAGTGCAGGTTCTTCGATGCTTCCTCTTTCACCACTTTCCCCCGTTTCAGGCTGAGGCGTACATCGTTCACTTCGCGCCCGGCATACACCGCGGGATAACTGAAGCGGATATGCCCTTCGACGCTGTTCTCGATCGGACCGGTGAAGATCTCGCCGTCGGGGAAGTTCTCGGTGCCGTGGCAGGAGATCCAGCGACGTCCTTTTACCCGCATTTTGAGATCGGTGTCATCCGAGCGGACATGCAGCTGGTCGATCCTATCAAGGATCTTGACCAGTCTTTCCTGTTCTTTCTTCACGGTGAGCCAATGCTTGACCGGATCGGATGTATCAACATGACCCGCGCCATAGACGAAATCCTCATAATCGGTCAGCGACATTTCCGCGTCCTGCGCGTCGGCCAGGGTCGGGAATTGCGTACCGCACCATTTCAACGAGCGATTCCCCATGCGGGCGAAAAGTTTCTGGATGACCGGCCGCATCGCTTTCCGTTGAAACGCCTGGCGCTGGGGGTTGACGCCGGAGAGATACTTGGTGTTCTCGGTCCCCCAGAAGCTGATGAAAGCATCCATCTTCTCCGCTTCAAGCCTGGTCATCGGGTTGATGAATGAGAGCTGCTCGTCGGAGCCATGTTTCAGCATCAGTTCTTCGCACCCCGGGACACGGATCTGCACATAGGGAAACGCGCCAACTTTGAGCGCTTCCTCATAGACCGCCTTGATGATCGGGAGCGCGACCGCCTCTCCCTGGATGCGGATCAACTCCCCTTTTTTTAGCTCCACCGAGTAATGGACCAGCAGGCTGGCCAGTCGTTTGACGCGAATATCCATGCTTTGCTCCGTCTTTATCAGCGCGCCATCGCGATATCGCGTCGGCCGTCGCCATAGGGAATCATACTCTTTTCTACCTGACAGCGCTCGTTCGAACCGCATTGAGCCGGTCGAGGATCGGGATCAGTTCAGGGAGCGCGGAAATTATGAAGTCTGGATTCAGTTTGGTTACCCGGTCATGTCCGCCGTAGAGCGACAAAAGCGCCACCGCTCGCGTGGGGACACCTTGCGCGGCGAGAACATCATTCTCGGTGTCGCCAATGACCATCGATTCATCGGGAGTCGCCCCCAAACGGGCGATCGCCAGGTGAATTGATTCGGGATGCGGCTTAACTCGGGAGACGTCGTTGCCGGCGACAGCCGCGTCAAACAGATCCTCCCAGCCAAACTTCCTGATGATAGCGTCAACATGCACGCCGATCTTGGTCGTCGCGATCGCCATCTTGTAGCCGCGCTCGCGCAACTCGCGCAGGGTCGGATCGACTCGCTCCAGCATTACCGATGAGTCAACCACGCTGGTCCTGGCGCGAACCTGAAAATGGTCATACAGCAGATCGGCCGACACGGGGGTTAGATCCGCGAACATCTCCTTGAGCGGATAGCCGATGTACGGTTTGATGACTTCGGGCGGACAGGAGGCGATCCCCATCTGGTTAAAGGCGTAGTTGACCGCTTCAACTACTCCATCCGAGGAATCTATGAGAGTACCGTCGAGGTCAAAGATAAGCGAGTTGATCGGCATCAATGAAAGCTGTCCACTCGTCCGACCAGGCTGTCCAAGCGGACCAGGTGCAGGTCGTCGAGCGTTCCCAGGTTAAATGTTCCGACCAAAATAGAGTAATCAGCGACCTCTGTCAACGGCCACTCTCCGGACAATTGGAAGCCCGGCGGGAGGGTTATGTTGATCGGCGAATCATCGGCGTTCAGCGCGCCATCCGTGATCTCGACCAGTTCGTTCGACAGCCCCAGGATAAACCCGGTCTGGTGGCGGCCATTTTCGGACACAAACCGGACCAGATCGAACCTCTCCGGCAGTCTGTGCAGCACCTGGCGGTTGAGAAAAGGGATCCGGGCGGTGTAGGCCAGGCGGTTCGCCACGACGACATCGCCCTGGCGGTAGAGCGGATTGAGGTGGCTGTCGGTCACTGTGGAGATCTCCGGGAAATTGCGGATCCCGAAATTGACCAGGCCCGACGGAGAGACTAGCTGGTACACCAGGCCTGCCGCCAGGATAATGAGCGCGGCGCTGACAGTCGGTACTACTTTTGCTCTTTTGGTTTGTACCGTTCTTGCCAGGTCTATGAACGTGAACAAGTAAAAGAGAAACGGCAGGCCAAGTAGAAGCCAGAGCGCGACTTTGGGCAACGGTATCAGGAATTGAACGATACCGATAGCTGCAGCCAAAAGCATAATGAGGAAGATAAACAGGCCGAACAGGACTTCCCTCCAGAGGAAATGACCCGCCCCAGGCAGGAGAAGATTGAGCAGAAGAGCGAAAGGAAGCGTTGTTCTATATGTAGCCTTCATGCGGAAAAGTCCTGTCGGAAATGAAACTATCCCGGTTGTGCAGGTTGTGCGCAACCGCGTTCAAGCCGATATTAAAGAAACTGTTACCGGCTGTGCGGATAATATACGGACGACAGCAACCGCTGAAAAGTTACAACGTATATGGAGCGATGCCGCTAACCACCGGGTCAGCAGCCACTTATATTGGACATTAAGAAACCGCTTACGAAGTTGAAACTGAATGACCGGGATAAGTGTTAAATCTACAATAAGATACCCGCGAGAACGTACTCGCCGGCAAACTTGACATCTACTCCGTGGCCGATAGATTGAAGCCATAACCAGTCTGTGGAGGTTACATGTTGCGCTATACCAGCCAGCTAATAGGCGTGACGGTTTTCGCGCTCGTCTTGATCTGGTTCGCCGGACCGGGCGACGCCAATCAGCTATCGCAAGCGTCTGAACCGGTTCTCTGGGCCGATACGGTCCAGATAAATCTGAATGAATTGAACCTGTCGCAGGACAGCGCGAATCAGACGCGCGACAGCTTCATGAAAAACGTCCGCAAACTGACGCAGACCGCGTTTAATATCCGCAATCAATACATGGAAGATGTCGATGTTGACAAGATCATTCGCGCCGGCATTGTCGGCATGTTGACCGACCTCGACCGCTTTTCTGTGTTGATGGAGAAATCCTCCTACGACGCGTTGATGGAATCGACTCACGGCAAGTATGAAGGTCTCGGCATGATGATCGACCAGCGGGATGACCGGGTTATCATCATCTCGCCGATCGAAGGTACTCCCGCCTATCGCCGCGGCCTGCGCGCCGGGGATATTCTCTGGGAGATCGACGGTCATGATACGCATGAGATGAAAACGTCGGACGCTTCGAAGCTGATGCGCGGTAAGGCTGGTACCAGTGTCAAGCTGACGATCAAGCGTCCGGGGCTCGCCGACCTGATGGAGTTCGAAGTAGAACGCGCTCAGATTGAATTAAAGTCGGTGAATTACGCCGGCGTGATCCCCGGCTCCACGGTCGGGTATGTCCGTCTGTCGCGCTTTGCCGAGGAGACCTCGCACGAACTTCGCGAAGCTATCACCAATCTCAATAGCCAAAATGTCTCCGGCCTGGTGCTGGATCTTCGCTCCAACGGCGGCGGCCTGCTTGACCAGGCGAAAGAGACCGCTGAGTTGTTCATAAAAGAAGGCGCTGAGATCGTCTATACGCGCGGCCGCTATGCCGACAGCGAACGTCACTACAAGTCCGAACGCGCCCCGCTCTTCCCCGACAAACCGTTCGTCATTCTCGTTGACGAAGGAACCGCTTCGGCGTCAGAGATCGTTGCCGGCGCGGTGCAGGACTGGGATCGCGGCCTCATTATAGGAAACACGACCTATGGCAAAGGGCTGGTCCAGCAGATCTTCCCGATCTCCAATGACGGCTCCATGGCGCTGAAATTGACGACCGCGAAATACTATGTCCCTTCCGGCCGGTGTATCCAGAAGCCGGATCGCCAGGAAAAAGATGGCGTGCATGCCGACCTGGATATATCCGAGGATATCGACACTGTCGCGGATACGATGTCGATCACTGATCGCGAGATATACTACACCAACGGCGGACGGATCGTCTATGGCGGCGGCGGGATAGTCCCGGATATCGAAATGGATCGCGAGTCCTGGCAGCCGATCGAGATCAACCTCGAGCGGAAGTCGATGTTCTTTGACTTCGCGATCACCTATGTCACCAAACATCCGGAGATCAAGCCGGACTTCCAGGTGACCGACCAGATGGTTGAGGAGTTCCGCCAGTTTATCAAAGAGAAAGATTTCAGCTACAAGTCTTCGGTGCAGGTGGCGCTTGAAGACCTGAAGAAGACCGCCGAGGCGGGCGACAATGATACGCTGTATGCGGCCGGTATCGCCAATCTTGAGGCGCTGGTCGAGAAAGAAAAACAAAGCGACTTTGACAAGTCGCGCGACTATATCAAACGGGCGCTCAAACGCGAGGTGGTCTCCTCTATCGCCGGCGAACGCGGCGTGTATGAGAATATCGTGCTGCAAACCGACAAGTCGGTGCAGAAGGCGGTGGAGATCCTGACCCAGCCGAAAGAGTACACTCGTCTGATCACTGAGGGCCAAAGCAAGCGGGCCTCGAAGAGCTAGACTCATTTACCTCTGAGAACGTAAGCGCTCGGCATCCGGCCGGGCGCTTTTCTTTTGGCCGGCCATTCACCGCTTGTGAAAGTTCTAACCTGTCCGGTTGCTGTTTTTTGCTTTGAGGCTCGGCCGCTTCAGCCTATATTGTGGACCGACCTAATCTATTCAACGCCAGTACACCAGAACAGAACGAGGGATACATGCAGCCAGTTTCGCTGAGCACCGGCACCAAACTTGGACCTTACGAAGTCATCTCGCCGATCGGCGCGGGCGGGATGGGCGAGGTTTACCTGGCGAAAGATACGCGGCTGGATCGCTCGGTCGCGATCAAGGTGCTTCCCCCGCATGTCTCGAGCAATCCCGATCTGCGCACCCGTTTTGAACGCGAGGCGCGCGCGATCTCCAGCCTGAATCATCCGAATATCTGTTCGCTGTACGATGTCGGCAATCAGAACGGCGTCGATTACCTGGTGATGGAGCATCTGGAAGGCGAGACGCTGTCATCGCGACTTGAACGCGGCCCGTTGTCGGTCCAGGAAGTACTTCGCTATGCCACCCAGATAGCCGACGCCCTGGACAAAGCGCACCGCCAGGGACTGATCCACCGCGACCTCAAATCGCTCAATATCATGTTGACCAAAAATGGCGCGAAGCTCCTGGATTTCGGGCTCGCCAAGATCCAGATAGCGGGCGTGGTCTCCGGCATGACCGGTATCACGCACAGCACACCGCTGACCGGCGAGGGAACGATCGTGGGCACGCTTCAATATATGTCGCCGGAGCAACTCGAGGGAAAAGAGTCCGACGCGAGAAGCGATCTCTTTTCATTCGGTGTCGTGCTGTATGAAATGATCACCGGCAAGAAGCCGTTCGCGGGCAATAGTCAGGCGAGCTTGATAGCCTCGATCATGAAAGAAGAGCCGCGCTCGATCGCGAGCTACCAGCCTGACGCGCCCCCGGCGCTCGACCGCGTGATCAAGCAGTGTCTCTCCAAGGATCCGGATGAACGGTGGCAGAACGCGCGCGACCTGTTGCATCAATTGCGCTGGGTGTCCGAAGGCGGTTCGCTGGCGGGGATCCCGGCGCCGGTGGCGGCACGCCGCAGGATGAATATGCGAGTCGCCTGGATACTGGCGGCCGCGTTTGGACTCGCGACAGTGGGACTTGCCATTATGCAGTTTGGAAAGACAGAGGCGAAGCCGCAACTCGCTCGCTTCACGATCGAAGCCGACCCTGCCATCCGGACCATGGGTTGGCCGATGATATCGCCAGACGGTTCAATGCTCGCCTTTCAGGCCGTTGACACGAGCGGAAGAACGAAGATCTGGGTCCGGAGAATGAACTCGCTCAAAGCTGAACCGTTGCCTGGGACCGAAGGGGCGCGCAGGCCGTTCTGGTCGCCCGACAGCCGCCAGATCGCGTATATCACGGGCGAACAACTGATGAAGATCTCAGCCACAGGCGGACCGGTGCAGTTGATCGCCAAAGTTCCCGGAGCGGCGGATGGAACCTGGGGCTCCAAAAATATCATTCTTTTGGACGGACGCTCTACCGATCCGATCTGGCAAGTCAATGCTTCGGGAGGAGCGGTCACCGTAGCGGTAAAAGGAAGATCCGATAGTACCCGCAGTGCAGTGGCCTGGCCCTCGTTCCTGCCCGATGGCGAGCACTTCCTCTACCTGCAGTTATCGCAGTCAGCAGGTGACTTACCTCAGGAGAAACATACCGTCATGTATGGGTCTTTGTCCGGCGAGGAGCCGCGCCCGCTGTTTGGCGCGTCAGGACGGCCGATGTTCGATCGCTCCGGATATATCCTGAGCGTGGAAGGTCAGATCCTGACCGCCCGCGCGTTTGACCCGGATTCACCGGACAAAGTCGGTGAGCCAACTCCGGTCAGCGAGTTGGCGATGGCTGGAACATTTGGACGGGCCGACTTCAGCCTCAGCGACAATGGTACCGCTGTCTTTCTGCCTTCTTCGCAGTCGAGTGGAAGTGAATTGGTTTGGCTGGATAGAAACGGGCGATTCATCGATTCAATCGCTACGGGCAAGCCGTTCAGGGAGATCAGTATCTCTCCTGACGGAAAGAAACTGCTGTATTCGGCGCAGGATCCGGCCACAGGCAGCGACGATATCTGGACGATCGACCTGACCCGCAAGGTGAGTACGCGGGCGACGTTCTCCAAAGAAATGGACCTTTGGCCGATCTGGACTCCTGACGGAAGCGGAATCGTTTACACCAGCCAGGCGAACAGGTGGAATCTCAATAAAAAGAAAATGTCGGTCGATGGCGATGGTGAACCCTTTGTCATTTTTGACAGCACGGGTGTTGGTGGTATCTCAGCCCATTCCTGGACGCCCAAGGGTGATGCGTTTACGTTCGTCGGCCAAAAGAGGCCGGGCGAACATACCGATATCGGGCTCTGCTACCCGGGAGCTCCACCCCGCCTTGAGTGGATCGCCTCCACCCCGTATTGGGAGTTAAGCCCTGCGCTTTCACCCGACGGCCGCTTTTTGGCGTTTACCAGTGACGAGTCGGGGACGCGCCAGGTGTACGTGAGACAGTTAGACGGTTCAGGTGATAAATGGCAAATCTCGACTGAGGCCTCCTGGATGCCATTGTGGCGCAAAGATGGAAAGGAGCTCTACTACCGAACTGGCGATAACCATATCAAGGCGGTCGCAATGTCACTCGGGCCAACCCTGCAGGTGGGAGAGACTACGACTCTTTTTGAGACTTTGCTGGATATGAGTGGCAATCCTGAGAGGCGATACGATATCTCCGCCGACGGCCAGCGCTTTGCGGTCAATCGACTCGTGACCTTCGGCGACCGCCCGAGTTTTATACTCGTGCAGAATTGGTCATCCGCGCTCGACCAGCGATGAACTGAACAAACTGGCACACAAAGAAGCGCCGTCACAAGCAGGCGCTTTTTTCATGTGCGACAAACCGTTGGCCGCTGGATCACTTGAGCGAATCAACCGAATCAGGGCTTGCCAGCATCGGGCCGATCTTCTTCAGCAGCCACCGCTCCCCCCTGTGCTCGTAAGTCAGGGTCATTTCTTTCAAAATGCGGCCATCCACGCCGACGATATTCCCATCCACCCTGGCCCGAGAGTCAGTGTAGAAGATCTCGGTTCGGCCAAAGCGATCGAACTGGAAATTTGGGTCGGCGCCATAAGAAAACTGCACTACCGAATCCGCTCCGGAGACCGACGCGTATTCGTCCGTCAACAGCGAGTCGAGCGCGACCTTGCTGCGCTCTTTGATCGCCTGTTGCAGGAGATAAACACGTTGTTTGATCACCGGGATATAATCGCGGTTTGGCGTTTTCTCTTTGCAACCTTCAAACGCGATCAGGCCGAGACAGCCGAGCGTCAGGAAGATAACTCGCTTCATTTTAGCGCCTCGATTCGATAATGTCCATTCCCCCGTCGCGAGATGACTCTCTTTTTCACCAGTTCATCCGCGGTTTGCGTCGCCACCTGATTCCAAAACCAGAAGTTGACCCCCGGAACGAATGAACCCGGCTCGTATTTTTCGACCGTGGCGCGAAGCGCGTCATAAGCCGGCTGAAGGATCTTCTCCGAGCCAACACCCAGCGCCCTTAGCGCGGGATGAACAAATGTAGTGTCGAGGACAAAGAACTCAGGGGCGTCATTCGACGCGTAGTTCCACTCATTTCCCTGGATCCGGTCCGCGTACGGATAGACCTCAGGGCAGCGTATTTCCGGGATGCTGTCGGCGAATTGGAGGATCGGCTTGCCGGAGGTCACCGAGAAGTTTATGAAGTGATGGCCGTTGAACAGGTCGCCACCGCGAACCGCGTACATCCAAAGCGGGATATGAACATTGCAGGGGTCGGTCTCGCGATAAACATCGAGCGGGAAGTTTCCGCCGACAAACCCCCGTCCAAGATGATACCAGAGAAAAAGGGCCGTCACCACGGGGTATTTCTGGAAAAGGACAGTCCCGCCATGCAAAACGAGATTGGTGTCATTGGGGAGGCTCCCGGAGGTCATCAAGCTATCGACCACCCGCTGGTAGCCTTTCATATTCTTCTGGATCAACGACGCCAGTTGCGACGAGGTCTTGTTAACGATCGGTCGGATCTCCTCCGCCTCGGCGGTCGTGATGATCGGGAAAGTCGGGCGGAGCGCGCTGTCCGGCTTGGCATGCGCCAAAAAGTCATAATACTTCCACTTCCAGATGATCTGCCGCAGATAGACCGTGTCGATCTTGGTCATTTCCGCGATCGCGCGGTCATCTTTCCCCGCTCTAAACAGAATGAAGGCCAGCCGCAGAAGCTCCGAGTCGAAAAGCGGGCTATTCTCGGTGAATGGCGGCATGCTGATCCGTTCCTGGAAATGATCAAATAGATCCGGCGGGAGATGAAAAGTAAGGCGCGAGTGCTCCTCGGCGATCTTCTGCTCCGGCAAATAGACGTCGAGGGTATCGATCACGTCGTACATCAGCAGGTCGATCTTCGCGTCACCCCAGTTCGGCGGGATCTCAAACCTGATCGGCATAGCCACGGTCACGCCCGGTTCCAATACAAAATTGGAGCGATAAGACCGCTTCGGATTCAGATAGCGGCCGGTGAACTCGATCCTGATCTGGGTGGAGATGAACTTGGGATAATCGGCGTTGCTGGTGACCTGGGCGTAAATGGTCTGCGGCCCCCAGAGCACTTTCATCGGGTCGATAGTGCCGACCTGGACATCGGACTGCGCGGAAGCTGACAGGCAGAGCACCGCGGCAAAGAACAGACTAATCGCGACAAGGCGCATCAATGGATCTCCTACAGGTCAGGTCATTTTGCGGGCGGCCAACTGGCCGCAGGCGGCGTCGATATCTCTCCCCCTGCTCTTGCGCACCGTCACCGCCGGGGTGCGCGGAAAGAGCATCCGTCCAAACCAATCAACCTTTTCGTCCGATGGCCGCTTGAACGACAATCCGGGGACTTCATTATACGCGAGGATGTTGATCTTGCACGGAATCCCGCGCACCAGCTCGGCCAGCGCCCGGACATCATCCATCGTATCGTTGAATCCGTCGAAGAGGATATATTCGAACGTCACTCTCTGTTCGGTGGTCTCGGCGTAATAGCGGACAGCCTCCATCAGCTTGGTCAAGCCGAACGTCTCGGCGACCGGCATGATCTTGGCGCGCTTGACCTGGGTAGCGGCGTGGAGCGAAAGCGCCAGCCGGGTTTTCGTGCCGCTATCCGCCAGTTTCTTGATCTTGGGGGTTACACCCGAGGTTGAAATGGTGATCTTGCGAGCCGAGACCTTGAGACCGAGCGGATTGGTCATAATACCGACCGCTTCAAGGACCGTATCGTAATTATGCAGCGGTTCTCCCATCCCCATGAAGACGACATTGGTAAACGCGTCATCGCCATACTTGTCGCGCACATACATCAATTGCCCCACGATCTCCCCGGCGGTTAGATTGCGGAGCAGTCCAAGGGTGCCGGTCGCGCAAAAGCTACAGGCCAATGGACAACCAGATTGCGATGAGATGCAGAGCGTCCTCCGGTCATCGTCGGGGATCAGCACAGTCTCCACCGGTCGGCCGTCATTCAGGCGAAACAGGAACTTCTCGGTCCCGTCTTTGGACTTGGCGGAGTATTCCAGCTCAAGCGGAGCAACCTGGTACAACTCCGCAAGGCGGGAGCGCAGTTCCTTGGTGAAGTCGGTCATCAGGGAGAAATCATACTGGCGGGAGAGATAGAGCCACTTATGAAGCTGGCGGCCGCGGTATGGCTTCTCCCCGATCGCCTGCATCGCCTGTTCAAGCTGCGGGAGAGTATATCCTAGTATGTTCTGTCGCTGCATAGGGTCGTAATGTAATCAATTATACCCAATTGACAAGAGCCTGGCCGACTCTCCGGGTACCGTTCGAGGCGGTCTTAGATCAAGAGATGTCTTGACTTAGAACGAGATAAGGACTATCATTTTTGTAGGGAAATCGGGGTGTGGCGCAGCCTGGTAGCGCACTTGCTTTGGGAGCAAGGTGTCGGAGGTTCAAATCCTCTCACCCCGATAAAGTGGATCAGTCCCTC
>JAMPYH010000290.1 GCA_023700785.1 Candidatus Zixiibacteriota bacterium | reverse complement strand
GTCAGGCTGTAATCAACGCCAAGTTCAGCCCCTTTGCGAATGATCGCCGCCTTGGACATTTCCAGCAGCGGCGCGATGATCTTGATCTGGTGGCCCTCGGCGCCCGCTTTGGTCCCAAGGCTCGCCATATATTCAAACGCTTCCAAAAACTCGGGACGACAGTCGGGGTAGCCGGAGTAATCGATAGCGTTGGCGCCGATAAAGATCGCTCGTGCCTGGGTTGCTTCCGCGAACGCCAGCGCGATCGACAGAAAGATGGTGTTGCGCGCGGGGACGTAAGTTGACGGGATCCCGTGGCCGATCTCGCCGCCGGTGCGGTTCTTTGGTACTTCCTCGGCCGCGTTGGTCAAAACCGAGCCGCCGACCGCGTTCAACTCCAGTGGAAAAATGAAGTGCTCATTCAGCCCGAATTGGTTGGCTATCTTTTGGGCCGCCGCGAGTTCAACAAAATGGCGCTGACCGTAGTCAAAACTCAAGGGGGTGACTTCCCAGCCGTCTGCCAGCGCTATCGCCAGCACGGTAGTGGAGTCGATCCCGCCGCTCAATAAGACTATGGCTCGTTGTTTCTCAGTCATGGGTAACTCCAGCCGTAATATAGTATAAACCCGTTGGTCCAGGCTATCGATATCCGATTTTCGGTTGACCGCCCGCCCGCTTTCTGCTTTAATGCCCCCATGGTTAAACGCTCCCGATACGAGAATCTCCAGACCGATATTCGCGACTGGAAAACCCCCGCCATCGAGGCATTCGTTAATATCTATCCCGATCGCGACTATGAGATCACGATGACCACGCAGGAGTTCAGTTGTGTCTGCCCCAAGACCGGCCTGCCGGATTTCGCCGAACTGCGGCTGACCTATGTTCCGGACAAACTTTGCATCGAGCTGAAAAGCTTCAAAGAGTATCTCCTCGCGTATCGTCATAAAGGGATATTCCACGAGAACGTGGTCAATCGCGTGATCGATGATGTCGTCGCGACCATCAAGCCGCGGCGTCTCCGTCTGGAAGGGATTTTCAATTCCCGCGGCGGCATCCAGACTACGGTCGTCCGCGAATATCGTTTGTAATTTTTCACACATTCTGATCCTGCATTCGTCTGCGCACTCTCAATTTTTAGCGATCATCGTTACGTCATTTCCCGCGGTTGTACGAACTGCCGACTTTGCCCTTCTGTATAAGCGATACTAACCGTTGAGGAGGTAGTTGCTATGTTTAAGCGTCTGTTTCTTACCGTCGCGCTGCTACTCGCGTTTGTTGCTGTCTCATTCGCGCGAACCAATGTCTTCACGGTGAGGCTGTCCGGCGGCCAGGAGGCCAACCCGGTGCAGACTCGCGCGGAAGGTGAGTTCATCCTGAGAGTCTCAGGAGATCAGCTCACCTATCGCCTGGTGGTGACCAATCTCGAGAACGCGGTTGCCGCGCATCTGCATCTCGGACCGGTCGGCGCCGCCGGACCGGTAGTGGTCGATCTCTTTACCGGCCCTGCCAAATCAGGTTCATTCAGCGGCGTGCTGGCTGAAGGAACGATAATGGCCGAGAATCTCAAGGGACCATTGCTCGGCCAGTCGCTCGAAGCGTTGTTGACCGCGATCGATGAAGGAACGATCTATGTCAACGCGCACACGACCGCATATCCCGCGGGAGAGATACGGGCCCAGGTACGGTAGCCGATCTCCTTTAGTTCAAGGGTGGTGCTGACCGCGCCACCCTTTTTTTCTCTGATGGCCAGGTAGATCGCGCGGGTTGCATTTCCGCGGTTTATCCCCTTTATTCCCCGTATGCACTTCCATGATCGGCTGTTTGAGCCACTTTCTCTCGGCGACAAACTGACCCTCCGCAATCGATTGGTGATGGCTCCGATGACCACTGTTTCCGGCAATCCCGACGGCAGCTTCTCCGACGAAGAGATCGCCTATCTCGAAAGACGCGCGTCATCCGGTATCGGGTTGGTGATGACCCCCGCCTGTTATGTGCATAAGTCCGGACACTCGTTCGAGCGCCAGGTCGGCTGCCATTCCGATGATATGCTTCCTCGGTTGTCGCGATGCGCCGACGCTATCAACCGGCAGGGCGCGGCTTCGTTTTTGCAGATACATCATGGCGGAAACGCCGCGCGCTCGGAATATTCCGGCCGGCCGCCAATGGCGCCATCGGCGGTCATGAATCGACGCGGAACCTCCGAGATGCCGGCGGCCATGACCGAGGACGAGATCTGGATGATCATTGAATCCTTCGCCGCGGCAGCCGGACGGGCCAACAAGGCGGGCTTCACCGGCGTTGAGATTCACGGCGCCAATACGTATCTCTTCCAGCAATTTTTCTCGCCGTTCACCAATAAGCGAACGGATAAATGGGGCGGAGATCTCCGGTGCGACCGCTGCGATCGACATCAGGAACATGACCGTCTCGAGTTATGCCATCGACTCGAAAATCGCGCGCGGTTCGCCCTGGAAGTGGTCAAAGCGGTCAGGGGAGAGGTTGGCCCGGATTATCCGGTCGCCTACCGCGTCTCGCCGGAAGAACCTGACCCCGACGGTTACTCCACACACGACGCTATTCAGTTACTCAGCTTACTACTACCTCTGGGCATCGACATCGTGCATGTCTCCAGTTGGCAATATGGTGTTGGCCTCCGGTACGACTGGCACAGCGGCACTCACCCGACCAAAATGATCAGCGACGCCATGCCTGACGACATTCCGGTGATCGGCGTCGGCAGTATTCTCACTCCCGGTGACGCGCTCCGGGTGCGGGATGATGGTGTCGAATTGGTTTCACTGGGGCGGGCGTTGCTCTTGGATGCGGACTGGGTGACTAAGTCAAGGGAGGGAAGGGGTAACGAGATTAGAACGGCGATACATTCCGAGGAAGAGCGTCAGCGTCTCGATATCCCGCCCCCCATGCGGGAGTACACCAAACGGTCGATCCAGATCGCGCCAGTCGCCTGATCACGATCCCTTGATTATCGTGTAAATGGCCGAAAAATCCTGGTCGCCCAAGCCGGCTTCTGTCGCCCTCGCAAAGAGTCCCTCCGAAGCCGCTCTCAGGTCGCTCGTCGAAGCATGCTCCCGCAGCATATCTTCAAGATAGCGAAGATCCTTATGGATCGCCGCGACCGAAAAGTGCGGGTTAAAGTCCTGGGTCAGCAATTTCTGCCGTTTGGCGCTCAGTATCGCAGAGTTCCCTGCCCCCGCGGCAAGGATATCCAACGCCTGCTCGCGCGCGATTCCGGACTTCTCCGCCAGGACAGTTGCCTCCGCGAGAACTCCCATGATCGTCCCGAGCACCAGATTATTTATCAGCTTCATCTTGCTGGCGAGGCCGGGTTGTCCGAGGAAAAGGAGACTTTTCCCAAGCTTGTCGAATAACGATCGATGAGACTCAAAATCTTCTTTTGCTCCGCTGATCAGGATGGTCAACATCCCTCGAGTGGCCGGAACCACTGACCCAAGCACCGGTGCTTCGAGGTACCTGCCGCCTTCTTTAGTGGCCGTCGCATGAAAATCGAG
>JAMPYH010000289.1 GCA_023700785.1 Candidatus Zixiibacteriota bacterium | reverse complement strand
CGCCCCGGCTGCGAGTCGGTCGAGTCGATCAAGCCGGAACATTTGCGCAAGTTTGCCACGCGCGAGGAAGCGCTGGTCCTTGGCTTATCCCCCTGCCGCAACTGCAAACCGTAAGTATTTCTGAAGATCGTCATCCTATCGAGGGAAGAGCCGCCGGCTCTCCCATTCGCGCGGTGGATTCGCTTGTCCCTGGTGGGGATGTCCGGTGAACGGCGAAGCCCGCGGCTCAACCGACTCCGGCCATCCGTCACCTCCGCCGATTGAACTCCCGAAGGTAATTCTTGACAACGGCAGGGGATTTTATATGATGCAGTAATTAGTCCATTAACTATTCAGGCAAAAGGTGGCCTCGAATGACCCTAACCGAGTTTTTCAAAGCGCGAACAGCCCGCCTGAATATGTTGGATATCAAACTCGCCCAGGGAGCGGCCATGTGCGTCATGGTCATCATTATCAAACTGTTCCCTGACATACTCCAAATCGAGATGTGGTGGTTTGTGCTCGTTGCGGCGCTCCTTGAATTGAGGCCGCTGTATGTGTTTTTTTTGAAGAAGTCGGACTGACACGATCAGTGTAATCGATCCAATGGATCGGGAGTCGATGGCATGGGACAGCCCAAAACTTCCGTTGTTGCAGATCGCAAAGACTCCGCCAGCGATGCGTTGACCCTGCGTGATGGGTCGCGTATTGGAGTGGTTGGCGCGGGTCCGGCCGGTTCGATGTTTGCGTTTTTTGTCCTGGAGATGTCCTCCCATTTCGGTCTCAAGGTCCTGGTGGATCTGTACGATCCGCGCGACTTCTCCGTGCGGGGCCCGGCAGGCTGCAATATGTGCGGCGGGATCGTCTCTGAGTCGTTGGTGCAGATCCTCGCCGTTGAAGGGATCATCCTCCCGCCTCAGGTAGTACAGCGCGGCATTGATTCCTATGTCCTCCACACCGATGTCGGCAGTGTCCGGATCGACACGCCATTGGAAGAAAAACGGATCGCCGCCGTTCATCGGGGCGGAGGTCCCACGGGATCACGGGAACTGGATGACAGCCCGTGGAACAGCTTTGATGAATACCTCCAGACACTGGCGGTGGGGCGAGGCGCCTTCCTGATCCGTTCAACCATTAAGTCGATACGACGACACGGCGACCGGCCCGAAATAGTGGATGCCGCCGGCGACCGGAGCGACTACGATCTGCTGGTGATCGCGTCCGGCATTAACTCGCCGCTGAATGAGTTCACCGCGTCGCTGGATCCCTCCATTAAGCCGCCGGCCCAAAAAAGAGCGGGCATACGGGAAGTCTTTCTGGGAGAGGATAGGATCGGATCCGTCCTGGGATCCTCGATGCATACCTTTATGGTCAACGTGCCGGGCATGGAATTCGCCGCTATTATTCCCAAGGGAGAGTACGCCTCAGTCTGTCTGCTGGGTAAGAGTATTAACCGGGAAACGATCGACCGATTCATGGAAAGTCCAACCGTGAGGAACCTGATGCCCGAGGAATGGGACCCTCGGAACTTTCAATGCCGCTGTTTGCCAAAGCTGGCCATGGGAGCTGCTTCGCGACCCTATGCCGACCGGGTTGTTTTTATCGGAGATGCCGGCAATACGCGACTGTACAAAGACGGAATCGGCGCGGCGTATAAGACAGCGAAAGCGGCCGCGGCCGCCGTTGTGCTTCATGGGGTCGGGGCGAGGTCTTTCCGCAAATACTACGCGCCTGTTTGCCGACGCTTGACCTTTGATAACCACATCGGGCGGGTTGTTTTCTTCGTGGCCTCTCTCATCCGTCATTTCAAACCGGCACAAAGGGCGGTTCTCTGGATGACCCGGCAGGAGCAGAACAAAGTCAGCAGCGAGAGACAGATGAGCACGGTGTTGTGGGACATGTTCACCGGTAGCGCCCCTTACAGAGAGATATTTCTTCGCACGCTGCGTCCGAAATTTTTGTGGCGGACCGCGGTAACCCTGGTGACAACAGTTTTCATGTGGCGCAGAACTGGCATTACGTACTGGCAGAGGCAGGCCTGAAAGGATTTTATTGTGAAAGACTTTGGTACTTTGGGCAAAAGTTACGCTGACGGCGAACTGATCGTGAAACAGGGTGATTCGGCCGACGAGTTCTATGTCCTGCAGGAAGGTAAGATCGAGATCTTTCAAACCATTGATGGCACTGATATACTGTTGGCCGTCTGCAGCCAGGGAGAAATTGTCGGCGAGTGGATGCCTGAAGACAAAAACTGTCATTCCGTTTCGGTTCGCGCGAAGGGGAGATCCAGAGTGATGACCATCCACCGTCATTTGTTGCTGAAGCGGATACACGAAGACCCAACGCTGGCGTTCAGGTTACTTGAGATGTTGTCGCGACGGCTGCAGGAAACTTCACAGCGATTGGTGCGGTCAAAGGTTGGACCGCAGGACAATTGACTACTTTCCACGGTCGTTCGATTTGTTCAGACATAGCTATGTGCCTCTTCGAGGCATGACCTGACACCGGCCCTCCTCAATCAGCCCTACCCCCCATTATTTCCCGCGCCGGCCGTACTGTTTTTAATTGATTTACACTATGCCAAAGGGTACCATTTGCCCCTTACAGGTATAAAAGTGACCAGTATGACGACCGCCACACAGACCAAACCAACGCCCGCCGAAGCTCCTGTCGCACGCAAGGAGACCATCCTTTCGGGTATGCAACCGACTGGGTCGCTTCACGTTGGCAATCTTGAAGGCGCGCTCCGCAACTGGGTGCAACTTCAGGACAACTACCACATGTTCTGCTGCATCGTTGACTGGCACTCGCTCACCGCGGATTACGAAGATACCAGCAAGCTCAAACCGAATATCTTCGAAATGGCCGTGGTCTGGCTGGCCGCCGGACTCGACCCCGAAAAAGTCGCGATCTTTGTTCAATCCGAGGTAAAAGAACACGCGGAACTGCACCTGATCTTTTCGATGCTGATCACGGTCCCGACCCTGACCCGCCTCCCCACCTACCTGGAGAAGAAGGAGGATCTCGATTCGTACGGATTCCTCGGCTATCCGGTGCTTCAGGCGGCGGATATCTGTCTGTACAACGCGCACAAAGTACCGGTCGGCAAAGATCAGGAAAAGCATATCTGGCTCGCCAACGATCTCGCCAAGCGGTTCAACAATACCTACGGCAAAACCTTCAACGAGCCGGAAGCGCTCTTCACCGAGATCCCGCTGATCCTTGGATCCGACGCCCGGAAGATGTCGAAGTCGTACGACAATCACATCCCGATCGATTTCACCGAGGAACAGACGACCAAACGGCTGAAGACCTTTTTCACCGACCCGAAAAAACTCCGCAAGGGGGATCCGGGGAATCCGGACATCTGTCCGGTCTATCTGTTGCATCGCGTCTATACGCCCGCCGCGGAGCAGATCATCGCGCCCCCCTGTCGCACCGGCGAACTGGGCTGTGTGGACTGCAAGATGAAGCTGGCGCATAATCTGAATGAAGCGCTCCGCCCGATACGCGAACGGCGCACCGACCTGGTCCAGCATCCCGATCG
>JAMPYH010000288.1 GCA_023700785.1 Candidatus Zixiibacteriota bacterium | reverse complement strand
CTTACCGAAAAGCCCGAGCGGGAGTATTTGCTCCCGCCCAGAGTTAGAAACTATCTAGAGATTCTCAATTATCGCGGTCGCGAAGCCGGAAGTCGGCACTTTCGTCGCGCCCGTCATCTGGCGCTCCAGATCGTACGTCACCGTCTTCTGGCCGATCGTCTTCTCCAGCGCTCTCTCAATATTGTCAGCCGCTTCGGTCCACCCCATATAACGGAGCATCAGCACCGCAGACAATAACAGCGAGCCAGGATTGGCCATGTCTTTATCGGTGTATTTCGGCGCGGAACCGTGAGTTGCCTCAAACAGCCCGATAAAATCACCGATATTGGCGCCCGGCGCCATCCCCAGTCCGCCAACCTGCGCGGCGCAGGCGTCGGAGAGATAATCGCCGTTGAGATTCGGCGTAGCGAGGACATCGTACTCTTCCGGTCGCAGCAGCGCCTGCTGGAACATCGAGTCCGCGATGCGGTCCTTAATGACGATCTTCCCCGCCGGCGCCTTACCGCCAAACTTGTCGAAGACGTCATTCTCGGTCACAAACTTGTCGCCGAATTCTTTCTTCGCAACTTCGTATCCCCAATCACGGAACGCGCCTTCGGTATATTTCATGATATTCCCTTTATGCACGAGCGTGACGGATGACCGCTTGTTGTCGATCGCGTAGTTCAGCGCTTTGCGAACCAGCCGTTTCGAACCGGTGGTCGAGATCGGCTTGACGCCGATGCCGGAATCGGTCCGAATATTGGTCTTCATGCTTTTATTCAGCCAGCCGATCACCTTGGCGACCTCTTTCGAGCCCTTTTTCCACTCGATACCGGCGTAAACATCCTCGGTGTTTTCGCGGAAGATGACAACGTTCATCTTTTCCGGATGCACCACCGGCGAGCCGACCCCGGGAAAATAGCGAACCGGGCGGACACAGGCATATAAGTTCATCACCTGGCGGAGGGTCACGTTGATCGAGCGGAAGCCGCCGCCGACCGGCGTGGTGAGCGGCCCCTTAAGCGCGACATAGTACTTCTTGATGGCGTCGATCGTCTCTTTCGGGAGAACTTCGCCATATAGTTCAGTCGCTTTCTCGCCGGCATAGATATCCATCCAGCCGATCTTCTTTTTGCCGCCGTAGGTCTTCTCGACGGCGGCGTCAACCACTCGGCGGGTCGCTTTCATGATGTCGCGACCGATGCCGTCACCTTCGATCACCGGGATGATCGGGTCGTCCGGCACGATCATCTTTTTGTTTTTGACCGTGATCGCTGAGCCACTCGGGACCACGATATGCTTGTATTTCGCGGGCATGGATACTCCTCTTAGTATTTCAGCACCTGGAGGTGCTCTTTATAGGTCGCGGCAGATTTCTGCAGAGCGTCCAATTCATTTTTATCCAATTTCAGTTCGAGGATATTCTCCACCCCTTTGGCGCCAAGCACTACCGGCACGCCGATGTAGATATCCTTGATGCCGTACTGGCCGGTCAGCATCGCCGAAGCCGCCAGCACTCGTTTTTCATCGGAGAATACCGATTTGACCATGTCCACCGAAGCCGCCGCCGGCGCATAGAAGGCGGAGCCGGTCTTGAGCAAGCGGACGATCTCGCCGCCGCCGTCGGCTGTGCGGGCGCAAATGGCGTCGATACGCTCTTTCGGGATCAGCTCCGCGATCGGCACACCGCCAACCGTGGTGTAGCGCGGAAGCGGAACCATGGTATCACCGTGGCCGCCAAGCACCATCGCCTGAACATCGGTTACCGCTACGCCCAGCTCCATGGCGATGAATGTACGGAAGCGGATCGAATCGAGCACGCCAGCCTGGCCGAACACTTTGTGGGTCGGGAAGCCGGTGACCTTGAACATGTGGAAGGTCATCAGGTCGAGCGGATTGGACACCACCAGCACAAACGCGTTTGGCGCGTACTTCTTGATATTCTCCGCCGCCATGCCGACGATCTCGGCGTTTTTGATCAGCAGATCCTCGCGGGTCATGCCGGGCTTACGGGCAAGGCCGGCGGTCATAACCACGATATCCGCGCCTTTGATGTCGGCGTAGTCGTTCGAGCCGGTGACGCGCGAATTATAGCCGCGAACCGGACCGGCCTGGGTCAGGTCGAGCGCTTTACCCTGAGGGATCCCTTCGGCGATATCGATCATGACGATGTCAGCGAAATTCGCTTCCGCGAGATAGAGCGCGCAGGACGCGCCAACATTACCGGCGCCGATGACGGCGATCTTCTTGTTCATATTACCTTCTCTCTTGTTGGATCAGTGGAATATAATGAATGCGTAGTTGTCAAAACAGTGTGAGCGGCGTCGCGAACCAGCGCGATCCGGGCCGATCGGTCCGCAAACCGACGTGTCAATTCGGACGAAACATCATGAATCGGGTGATAGTAGACAAGACTAACGTCAGAATCTTTGAGTTCAGATCTTAGCGCGACTTTGATACGGCCCTGGTGCGCCACCATCCGGGACACCTTGTGCGAGCCGAACCGGTAATTACCGTCGCCCGGGCGATTGGCCGCGACATCCCAATTCATCGCTTCATGGAAAAAGAACTCGGATCCTATCCCTTCTTTGCAGGAGGAACAGGCGACCAACAGCCCGTCATCCATGACGGCAGCTTGGCAGTTCTCAACCGCTTTTTGTGCCTGGTAAAGATTTTTGTCCAGAGGCGGAAGGATCTCGCAGATCACCGCGTCGTATGGTTGTCCTACATGATGAGCGTACATTTTCTCCGCGTATTCGATCGCCCTCGTGAAACTATTCTCAATGGAACCTATAAAAAGAGCGCCGATGCGATGCGCGGTATCAGCGACCGCCTGGATCGAGAGAACCTCTTTGTCGGAGATCATTGCCAGCAGAGACTGAAGATGTTCCTCTACCGGATTCCCTTTCAGTCGAAGCGGAACACAGTCGAGTGAGTTGGCAAGGTTATGATTGCGCTCGATGGTCGCGAGATCGCAGATCCCCGGGAAGATCGCTTTGCGTCCGCCGGTAAATCCGGCAAAATAGTGCGGCTCGACCGAGCCGATCACGATTACTTTTTCAAATGCAAAGAACAGCTTATTGATAAGGACATCCTTACCGAAAGAATCGACTCCGACTTTGATCATAGAATCAAGGTCAGTAGCGACATGGTAATGCAGCCGCGGGCGGATATTCGGGAGATGCTGTCCGAATATGCTTTGGTAATGAGCTTCATTCGGCGCGTGGTGTGTGCCGGTGGCGATCAAAAAGTGGGCGCGATCAAAAACGCCAGGAGCGTATTGTTCGATCCAGTCAAGTATCCGCGCGGTCGGCGTGTGGCGGTATCCGTCGTTGACAATGAACAGCAAAGAAGAAGCGGAAACGAACCGTTCCGCTCCGCTCGCTTCGCATGCACTGGAGAATTGGGCAAAGTCAATCGGCCTTTCGACTGTCGTCGGCGCGAACGTATCAACTAACAGATGCTCCGGCAGCCCGATAGTCAACGATGACCCTCCATATGCCAAATGAATCTCCATCTCACTTCTCGGTCGACGCCATGTGACT
>JAMPYH010000287.1 GCA_023700785.1 Candidatus Zixiibacteriota bacterium | reverse complement strand
TTCGGGTATATCATCGGACACATGCTGGGCAACCTGCAACTTTTCGCCTGACAGGATCAGATCAACACTTATGACGAGATGCTGCATAGCCTGGGCCCGATGCTCTGGGTTATCCGCATAGTCTTACTCGCCGCGTTTATTCTCCACATCTGGCTGGGGATCCAGCTCAAACTGGAGAATATGGCGGCGCGACCGATTGCGTACGCGAAAAAAGAAAATCAGAAGGCAAAGCTCTCCGGCCGCACCATGTGGCTCACCGGCCTGATGGTGCTCGCGTTCTTTGTCTATCATATCCTGCACTTTACCGCCCGGACGACCGATGCCCGTTTCGCCGCGCTTGTCGATGCCGAAGGTCGCTACGATGTTTACTCGATGGTGATCCTTGGTTTCCAGAACACGCTGCTCTCGGGTTTTTACATTGTCGCGGTAGGACTGCTCTGTTATCACCTCAGCCATGGATTGTACAGCATGTTCCAATCAATGGGCTGGAACAGCGGCGACAGCAATCCCAAACTTGAACTGGGCGCCGTTATCCTCTCTATCCTCATCTTCCTCGGCTACTGTTCGATCCCAGTAGCGGTGATGGCCGGATGGGTTCAACTGCCGGGAGGAGGACACTAAAATGCAACTCAATTCAAAAGTTCCTTCAGGTCCGTTGGCCGAAAAGTGGGACAGACATATCACCGAATTGAAACTGGTCAATCCGGCCAACAAGCGAAAATACTCGGTTATCGTGGTCGGCACCGGCTTGGCCGGAGCATCGGCGGCGGCGTCGCTGGCGGAGCTGGGCTATAATGTCAAATGTTTCTGCTTTCAGGATTCCCCCCGACGCGCCCACTCAATCGCTGCCCAGGGCGGCATCAACGCCTCGAAGAATTACCAGAACGATGGCGATTCCATCTACCGCCTCTTCTATGATACGATCAAAGGAGGCGATTTCCGCGCCCGTGAAGCGAACGTCTATCGTCTCGCTCAGGTGAGCGGAAATATCATTGACCAGTGCGTCGCGCAAGGTGTGCCGTTCGCGCGTGAATATGGCGGCTTGCTGGCGAACCGTTCATTCGGCGGCGCGCAAGTCTCGCGTACGTTCTACGCTCGCGGCCAGACAGGACAACAGTTGCTGTTGGGCGCCTATCAGGCGCTCGCCAGACAGATCGGCCTCGGCGCGGTGCAAATGTATCCCCGCACCGAAATGCTAGATCTGGTCGTGGTCGAGGGTCATGCCAAAGGGATCGTGGTGCGCGATCTTGTCACCGGCAAAGTCAGCTCGCACGCGGCTGATGCCGTGGTCCTTGGGACCGGCGGCTATTCAAACGTCTTTTTCCTCTCGACCAACGCCAAGGGATGCAATGTCACTTCCATCTACCGCGCTTACAAACGAGGCGCGTTAATGGCAAATCCCTGCTTCACGCAGATCCATCCGACCTGCATTCCCGTGCACGGAGACTACCAGTCGAAATTGACGTTGATGTCTGAATCGCTTCGCAACGATGGCCGCGTCTGGGTGCCGAAAGCCAAAGGGGACAAGCGCGACCCCAGTCAGATCCCCGAAGCCGAACGTGATTATTATCTCGAACGGAAGTATCCAAGCTACGGCAACCTCGCCCCACGCGATATATCTTCCCGAGCCGCTAAAGAAGTCTGCGACGAAGGCCGCGGCATCGGCGAAACTGGTCTCGGTGTCTATCTCGATTTCTCCGACTCCATCAAACGGCTGGGGAAAGCTAAGATCGAAGAACGGTACGGCAACCTTTTCGAGATGTACGAAAAGATCACCGCCGACAATCCGTACGAAACCCCCATGCACATCTACCCCGCGCCGCACTACACGATGGGCGGTCTCTGGGTTGATTACAATCTGATGAGCAATATCCCCGGCCTGCATGTCATCGGCGAAGCGAACTTCTCCGACCACGGTGCCAACCGGCTGGGAGCGTCGGCGCTGATGCAGGGACTTGCCGACGGTTATTTCGTTCTGCCATATACCATCGGCGATTACCTGGCGACCTCGGCCAAAACCAAAGTCTCCGCCGACAATCCGGCGTTCAAGCAGGCCGAAGAGGCCATTACCGCCAGGACGAAAAAACTGCTTGAGGTCAACGGCAAGCGGACGGTGGACTCGTTCCACCGCGAATTGGGGCTCCTGATGTGGGAGCATTGCGGCATGGCCCGCAACAAAGCGAGTCTGACAGAAGCGCTCAAAAGGATCCCGGAGATTCGCGAAGAGTTCTGGAAGAATGTGACCGTCCTCGGCGCCAACGAAGAGTTCAATATGTCGCTGGAGAAAGCCGGCCGCGTCGCGGATTTTCTCGAGTTCGCTGAGCTTATGTGCATCGACGCGCTCGACCGCGATGAATCGTGCGGCGGGCATTTCCGGACAGAACACCAGACTCCTGAAGGTGAAGCTGAGCGGAACGACGCTGACTACGCCCATGTCTCCTGCTGGGAGTACGCCGGCGACGGTAAACGCCCTAATTTTATCAAAGAGTCGCTGACCTTTGAGACTGTCCATCTCCAGACAAGGAGTTACAAGTAATGAAACTGACACTGCATGTCTGGCGACAGAAGAACCGGGACGACAAGGGGCGGATCGAGATCTACGACGCGAATAATGTCAGCCCGGAGATGTCCTTCCTTGAAATGCTCGATGTGGTCAATGAAGAGTTGACGCTGAAGGGCGTTGACCCGATCCATTTCGATCACGATTGCCGCGAGGGGATCTGCGGCATGTGCTCCATGGTGATCAACGGCGTCGCCCACGGTCCTCAGCCGGGGACGACCGTCTGCCAGTTGCACATGCGCCATTTCAGGGATGGCGACCATGTCTATGTCGAACCGTGGCGCGCGCGCGCGTTTCCGTTGATCAAGGATCTGACCGTCGATCGCGGCGCGCTTGACCGCATCATTGCCGCGGGAGGATTTGTCTCGGTCAACACCGGTGGCACACCCGACGGCAACGCTCTGCCGATCCCGAAAGACAACGCTGAACGCTCTATGGACGCCGCCGCCTGTATCGGTTGTGGCGCGTGCGTGGCCGCTTGTCCGAACGCGTCGGCGATGCTCTTTGTCGCGGCAAAAGTCGCTCATCTCGCCTATCTGCCGCAGGGTCAGGTAGAGCGCGAACGACGCGTCACCGCGATGATCGCGCAGATGGATGCCGAACAATTCGGTTCATGCACCAACCATTACGAGTGCGAAGCGGTCTGTCCCAAGAATATCTCTGTGGAAAATATCGCCAAGATGAATCGTGAGTACGCGAAAGCGCTGGCGACCCGGGAACGCAAAGCCTCCGGCGGAGGGTTCTAACGATCATGCAGACGATAGCATGCATTTTGACATACTGTCTGACGAACTGATCGCTGTCGATCAGTATTCGGACCATTCCGATCTGAGCGACAGCTGGGGGTGATCACGACTCCATAAGGCGATGGGAAAACGAGCCATCGATGAATTGAAGCATGCCGAAAAGCCGGTCGCTCGAAACATCATCCTTAAAGCGACTCCAGATGTCAGTGGATACGGCAGGGTCACAATAGGTGCCGATGTTCCCTGGCAGTTGGCCTATGGCCTGAAAGCGCGATCCGGCTCC
>JAMPYH010000286.1 GCA_023700785.1 Candidatus Zixiibacteriota bacterium | reverse complement strand
ATCGTGCGAGAAATCGCCGGCCAGACCGAGGAAACTCCGGATCCGATCTCTATCAAGGATCGACACAACTTCGTGCGCGTTCGGGAAGTCGATGCCGTAATTTCGCAACAGATGGTCTATCGCGACTGTCTCGAACTGGTTGGTCGTGAGGTCGATAGCGTCCACAAAGCGCGGGGCATACCGGATCGCTTCGGCCATCGAGACATTGACGCGCAGCCCGGGCTGCCCCGGCGCGATAAGGACCGGGTAATCATCGCTCAATCGGTCAACCGCGCGGGTACCAAGGCCCGGCACCAGCCGGAGCAGGCCGTCTTCACGTTTGATTCGCGGAGACCAGCGAAACTCGTTTTTGGAGAACGCCACGCCGGCATAGGCGGGGAGGAAATAGTGGCCGATCCTGGTGCCGACCACCTCCTGTATCATGATCCCCATTTCTTCGTAGTAATCGAGCAAGCCTCGTTCGGCGCGATATTCTATCGGGTCGGGGCCAAAGGTTGAGGCATAAACTTCAGCGATGGCGTCGCAGAGCGCTTCAAGCCGTTCATGTTTGCTCCCCTGGTTGGCCAGGAAGAGTGATTTGTATTTTCCGGAAAAGGCCGCGCCAAATCGATCCTCAAGCAGCGATGAACTTCGGACGATAAGGGGGCGATCGCCGAGGTCGTCCAGAGCGACACTAAGCCCTTTGAGGATCTCCGGAGGGAAATTGCCGGATTTAAACGTCTGAACAACGTGGGGATATTCAAGCCGGACCTGGTTGATGTCCTTGTACTTCTGCTCGATGATCTCTTCGAGGTTATTGAAGTACATAAATGACATGATCGCGTCGGAGGTCAGGTACCAGGTTTTGGGGGTCTTGATGCCGGTGAGCAGCGGGTTACCATTGGCGGACTTGCGCACGATATTCTCGGCCAGATAAAGTCCGGCCGATTTGCCGCCCAATTTTCCGCGGCTCTCGGAAGTGAAAATGACGTTCTGGATCAGCGAATAGAAGTCATTGATATTTATGAAGTTTTTCGCGATATCGACAAACTGCACCTGCTCCGAGAAGAGTCGTCGGATAAGGGCGGCATGGACGCCCCGCTGCGTAGCCGAAGGCAGATCGGCGCCTTCGGGCGCGATCCGATGATAGCGCCGGATGGCGTCGGTCAATTCCTCAAGCGATTGATTCTGGTGCAGAGCGCGCGAGAGGAAGCCAAGTTTGTCTTCCTGTATGCGCCGCTGAACCATCGCGAAGATCTCTTCGTCGGACATGTTCGCGGCGGCAATACGGAAGGTCTCGTCGCTGATATAGTCATTGACGACCGTAATGGAGCGGCGGCGGTGCGGCATATTGCTGTCACGCGCCAGTTCCTCCTCGCCGGTATGATCCGGATTGTACTGGTACATCAACTGGTTGGCTTCTTCGATCCCCGACCAGCAGAGATGGTTCAACATCTTGTGCGAGATATTGAGGAAGAGATTTTTGTCGGTCTGGCGCAATAGATCAAGCACTACCCGCCAGTCGTCTTTGCGATTTTGTCCGAGCGTCTCGCGAGCGGTCTGCCACTCGCTGAACATATGCTTGATCCGGTGGTACATGATGAAATGTCCCAGCCGGTCGGCGATCGTCCGGATCAGCTTGATCTCTTCTTTGAGGAAAGGACCTTCGTCGGCCAACGGTGTCTCGTTCCTGTAATAGACCGAGCACCAGCCGATCGGTTTGTCCTGGACTGTCAGGGTCGCCGAATAGACCCAGGGTGTTTCCACAAACCCTTCAGGGCGGTAATTGGTATCCGCGATGATGATCGACCCCTGGCAGATATCGGGGAACTGGAATCCGGTCGGAATGACCTTCACGATAGCATTGCACACATCGGCGAGAGAGGCATCCGGCTGGCTGAGGATCTCCTCGACCTGGTACAGGCAGTTCAGTTCTTTGGCTCGCTCCTGGAGGAACCAAAGCAGGTTATCGATCGTCTTTTTGGGTCCGTTCATACTGTTCCTAAAACAGTTCGAGGGAGGCTATTAGTGCCCATATATTTCCGCGCAGAGAATATAGCAGCGCGGCTGAAAAGAGGTTAGAGGAAAGATTGGGTGAGCCTGGGAGCTTCAGTGTTGCCGGCTCAATATGGTCTCCACCGCTTTGGCTTCCTGACCGTCGGGCATGATATTGAACATGGTTATGATAAGGCTATCTTTCCCGTTCATCGTAAACTCGGTCCGCCATCCCCAGGCAGGACCGCCGGAGGGATCATCGTAGCTCCCGAGAACACTAAAACCGTGGTCGATAGCTTTGCCGGTGCAGACCAGCGTGAACGAGCTGGTATGGAAACTATCCGCCCAGGACATTTCGAACTGATCCCGCAGCGTATTATAGCCGATCAGGGCGATTCCTGAGATCGATTTCCCCTTCATGCCGCCTTCATATTCAAGCAGGATAAACTGATCATTGAGAACTTTGCGGATCGAGCTGTTGTTGGGGGACTCATCCTCCAGTTTATCCGGCTCAAACCAAACTTTGGTGTTTCCCCGCCATTTGCCGACCATGTCGCGAAAGAGACTCCTGGCGTTGCGTTGGCCGGCGTTTTCCTGATGTTCTGCTGACATGGCATCTCCTCACGGCAATAATTGAACTTGATCGAGTCTCGAAATTCATCCCGGCCGGATCAAGAATAGCGAGGAAATCGCATCCAAACAAGTGCGTTTGACTGCGCCAAAACAAAACCGGCCGGGGAAACCCGACCGGTCGCAGTATGACAACGTGAAAAGCTGTCTCGGTTACGAGACAGGAGGGAAGATCATAGCCAGCCGCGATCTTTGCACGCCTGCGCCACACGGCTGACCGAGATGATGTAGGCCGCGTCGCGCATGTACAACTTCCGCTGACGAGCCAGTTCTGAGACCGACTTGAAAGCGGAGGTCATCTTCAGATCCAGTTTGCTGAGCACTTCGTCCTTCTCCCAATAGTAGTTCATATTGGACTGGACCTGTTCAAAGTAGCTGCAGGTGACGCCGCCGGCGTTCGCCAGGAAATCCGGCACCAGGAAGATACCGCGCTCGTGTATGACCTTGTCGGCTTCCGGCGTGGTCGGGCCATTGGCGCCTTCGGCAATGATGCGAACGCGCTTCCCCATCTTCCCGACGGTATCCTTGGTGATCTGGTTTTCAATAGCTGACGGCAGCAGGACATCGACATCCTGTTCGATCCAGGCGTCGCCCGGAAGGACCTCGTAGCCGAGTTCTTTCGCCTTGTCCTTATCGATGCCGCCGAAACGGTCGGTGATAGTCAACAGGGCGTCAGCGTCGATGCCGTCTTTTTTCTTATAAGTGTAAGACGTCTGATCTTTCTGATCCCAGGAAGAGCAGGCGAGGACTTTGCCTCCGAGATGCTGGAACAGGCGGATAGCGTACTGGGCGACATTACCGAAACCCTGGACGGAGGCGGTGCAGTTGCTGGGTGTCATGCCAAGCTCTTTCATCGCTTCACGAACGGTGTAAATAACGCCGTAGCCGGTAGCTTCGGTGCGGCCGAGGGAGCCGCCCATGCCGACCGGTTTGCCGGTGATCAGGCCTGGGTGGTGGCCGCG
>JAMPYH010000285.1 GCA_023700785.1 Candidatus Zixiibacteriota bacterium | reverse complement strand
GGCGGCTCCGACGAAGAGATGGCCGCGGAGTTTATCAGGAAGAAAGTCACCAAGCCGGTGGTCTCGTTTATTGCCGGACAGACAGCTCCGCCCGGAAAGCGGATGGGACATGCCGGCGCAATCATTTCTGGCGGCTCAGGAACGGCCAAAGAGAAGATCGAAGCCCTGAATAAAGTAGGTATTCCAGTGGCGTTTTCGCCGACCGAAATCCCGACTTTACTCGCGGAATTGATGAAAAACCGTACTAAAAAGTCGGCGAATCCCGCTATGAAAAGCGGCAAAAAGTCGGCAAAAGCGGCTAAGTCGACTTCGAAGTTGAAAAAAGCGGCCAAGAAGCCGAACATTGTGAAAAAAGGGACAAAAAGGGTTGCGCTTTCTCCGAAAAAACGTAAATAGTAGAGAGAAATGTCGCAATTGTGTAACGCCCTTTGCGGGTATTTGAGGTAATAGATGATGGCTGAAGAACAGGCCGGAGCCCCCCAGGTTGCCGGCAAGAAGCCGGTCAAAAATAAGTATGACTATACCAACGGACCGGCTCCGCTCAATATCAACCTGTCCTGGTGCAAGGCCTGCAATATCTGTATCGCCTTTTGCCCTACGCAGGTCTTTGAACCCGACCGCGACGGTAAACCGGTGATAGCCCGTGCGGCCGATTGTATTCAATGCGCGATCTGCTGGGAGCACTGCCCCGACTTCGCCATAACTTCAAATTACAAGTGAGGTGAAGTATGGCAGAGCCTAAACGGAAACTGATGCAGGGAAATATCGCCTGCGTACAGGGAGCGATCTACGCCGGGATGCGTTTTTTCGCCGGCTACCCGATCACTCCTTCCACCGAAATAGCTGAAGGGAGCGCGCGTGAGCTCCCCAGGATCGGCGGACGCTTTATCCAGATGGAAGACGAGATCGCGTCGATCGCCGCGGTTATCGCGGCATCGGTGACCGGCAAGAAATCCATGACCGCAACCTCCGGCCCCGGATTCTCTCTCATGCTCGAGAATATCGGGTATGCCTATATCACAGAAACGCCGTGCGTGATAGTCAATGTCCAGCGCGGCGGACCATCCACCGGCTTGCCGACCAAGGTCAGCCAATCAGATACGATGCAGGCTCGCTGGGGAACGCATGGCGATTACACCGCTATCGCCGTCGCGCCATCTTCGGTTGGTGACACAATCACCGAGACCATTCGCGCGTTTAATCTGGCCGAGCGATTCCGCACGCCGGTGACCATTCTTCTGGATGAAGTGATCGGTCATATGCGTGAGATGGTCACTCTGCCGGAGCCGGGCCAGATTCCGATATTCAATCGCGTTAAACCGACCGTTCCGCCCGACAAGTTTGAGCCTTTCGCGATGACCGCCAATCTGGTCTCGCCGATGCCGGCGTATGGCGAGGGGTACCGGTACAACGTGACCGGCTTGACGCATGACACGATGGGTTTCTCGACCAATCGCGCTGATGAGATCTGGCCGAAATTGGACAAGTTGAAAAACAAGATCGAGCACTATACCGACGAGATCACCAAACTCCGGGTCGAGATGATGGATGACGCGGAGATCGCGTACATATCGTATGGGACGGTCGCCCGGACATCGCTTCAGGCGGCATCGATCGCCCGCAAAGCCGGTGTCAAGGTTGGATCTATCCAACTCTATACGATCTGGCCGTTCCCGGACAAGCAACTGCTTGAGCTGTGCGCTCGCTGCAAGAAAGTCATTGTGGGCGAACTGAACATGGGGCAGATCGTGCACGAAGTGAAACGAGTGCTCCCTCGAGATATCGAGGTCCACACCGCGCAACGGTATGACGGCGAGATCCTGACGCCGCTCCAGTTGCTCAAGAAACTGGAAGAGGTGATGTAATGGCTGCCACGACTGAAAAACAACGATCAGACGCGATCCTGACATATCTGCGCCCGCGCAAAAAGTTTCCTTCTGTCTGGTGCGCGGGATGCGGCAACGGGATCGTCATGAGCGCACTGGTGCGCGCAATCGACAATCTCAAGCTGGACAAAAACGAAGTGATCATGGTCTCCGGTATTGGCTGCACCAGCCGGATGCCGGTCTATCTTGACTTCAATTCGCTGCATACGACGCACGGCCGCGCGCTCGCGTTCGCGACCGGCGCGAAGTTCGCGCAACCAAAGATGAAAGTAATCGTGGTGACCGGCGACGGCGACTCGCTCGCCATAGGCGGCAACCACTTTATTCATGCCTGCCGCCGTAATATCGATATCACCTGTATCCTGATAAATAACCACATATACGGCATGACGGGCGGACAGGGATCGCCGACCACACCGGCAGGTTCGTTCTCGACGACGACGCCGTTCGGCAACTCGGAGAAGGCGTTCGATCCCTGCGCGTTGGCACAGGCGGCGGGCGCGACCTTTGTCGCGCGACACACGGTGCATCACGCCCCGCAGCTCGAAAAGATCATCATGCAGGCGATAGAACATCGCGGCTTTTCGCTCGTTGAGGCGATCTCGAATTGCCATACCTATTACGGCCGTCTCAACAAGTCCGGCGACGCGGTCGCGATGATCAAGAGCTTTAAGGAACGCGCTGTACCGGTCACCAAGGCCAAGGACATGCCGGCCGAAGAGCTGGTTGGCAAGTTCGTGGTGGGGAACCTGTACGAGAATAATGTCAAGACCGAGTTCTGCGATGAATACCAGAAGATGGTCGACATGCTGGCGGCGAGGAAATAGCGATGGGAAAACTACTCGATAAGATAGAGATCCCGCAGGATCGATATGAAGTCCGGCTGTCCGGCTCCGGCGGGCAGGGGATGATCCTCGCGGCGGTAATTCTCGGCGAGGCGATCGGCGGCGGCGATGGACGGAATGTCGTTCAGTCGCAGTCATACGGCCCGGAGGCGAGAGGTGGAGCGTCGAAGTCGGATGTCGTCATCTCCTCAAATGAGATCTATTATCCGAAGGCGATGAAGCTGGACATGCTGCTGGCGATGACCCAGGAGTCGATGGACAAGTATTTCGAGGATCTCAAAGAGGGGGGGACGTTGATAGTCGATACCACGCTGGTGACCCATGTCCCGACGGACAACTATTATGGCCTTCCGTTCACCCGTCTCGCGCGCGAGGAGGCGGGGCATGTGATGGTTGCCAATGTCATCGCGCTCGCGGCGATCGGCGCTATTACCGGCGTTGTATCGCGCGAAGCGCTTACCGAATCAGTCCTTTCACGCGCGCCCAAGGGGACCGAAGAGAAGAACCGCAAAGCGATCGAGATCGGTTGGCGCGAAGGGCTCAAACTCAAAAAGTAGTCTAGCAGATATAGAGGTGACCTGATTGAAAACGAGAACGCTGTTGATGATCAAACCGGACGCGACCGATCGTGACCTGATCGGCCACGTGGTTAACCGTCTTGAAAAGGCGCGCTTTAAGATCGTGGCGCTCAGGATGCTGCACTTGGCCGAAGCCGACGCCCGGCGGTTCTATGCCGTGCATGAAGGGAAGCCGTTCCTGAATGACCTGGTCGCCTTCATGACCTCCGGTCTGGTCGTCCCGATGGTGCTTGAAAAAGAGAATGCCGTCGAAGACACCCGCGCGCTGATCGGCGCGACCAACCCCGAGAAGGCGGCGTGTGGGACTC
>JAMPYH010000284.1 GCA_023700785.1 Candidatus Zixiibacteriota bacterium | reverse complement strand
CCGACAGCCAGGAACTCAAACCAGCGAAGGATCGCTTTGGTGGTCTGTCCAATATCGGCGACCCGCAAATTGCCGCCGCCAAAGGCAAATGAATCGAACCTGAGAAAATAGAAAAGCAGCAGCAAGACGGGCAGAGCAATGAGCGGGAACCACCGTGACCCTGGAGTCTCCGTTTCAGCCACTTTTGTCAGCAGCCAGTATATCAACCCAACTGCCGCCAGCCAGAATCCGATGACCCAGACGGGCATAACGGACCAATGCGCGAACGACCAGGCGGACGCCAGCGGTCCCATACCAAGAAAACGCCCGGCTATAAACAGGCCGAGCGTGAAAAGCGTGACTACAGCTGCTTTGTCTCGAGTCATTCCATTCATGACCGTACTCGTTTCGATAGACTAAATGTCCTGTCGTCCCTCCAACGCGCGATTGAGTGTCGCGGAGTCGGCATATTCAAGGTCGGAGCCTACCGGCAAGCCTCGAGCGATACGGGTCACCCTGATCCCCATCGGACGCAGCAATCGCGAAAGGTAGGTGGCGGTCGCTTCGCCTTCGACATTCGGATTGGTCGCCAAAATGATTTCGTTCACCGTTCCGTCATCAAGCCTGGCAAGCAGTTCCTTAATTCGGAGATCATCGGGGCCGATGCCATCGAGCGGTGAAAGCCGCCCGCCGAGTACGTGAAATAGTCCGTCAAAACCCTCAGCCTTATCAAGCGCCGCGGCATCCGCGGCTTCTTCAACGACACAAATCACTTCGCGCCGACGTCGGGGATCCTGGCAAACCAGGCAAGGGTCGCTCTCGGAGATATTGCAGCATATCGAACAATAGCCGACCTTTTCCTTCACCTCACGAATAGTATCCGCGATCTCATTCGCTTCGTCCTTGGACAGTTTCAGGATATGAAAAGCGAGGCGAGCCGCGGACTTTCTCCCGATACCGGGGAGTCGCGCGAGACGATTGATAAGTCGTTCGACAGATTCAGCGGAGTTATACATCAACTATCTCGCCTAAAACGGAAGATTCAGCCCGGGGATCTTGAGGCCGCCGGTCAGCTGGCCCATCTGCTCTGACTGGAGTTCCTGCGCCTTTTGGCGCGCCTGATTGACCGCGGCGACGATCAGATCCTGAAGCATCTCGACATCGTCTTTCACCACGACTTCGGGATCGATCGAAAGCGACAGTATCTCATGCTTCCCATTGGTGGTCACTTTGACCATGCCGCCGCCGGCGGAACCTTCGACCGTCGCCTTCTCCAACTGGGCCTGCATTTCTTCCATTTTAGCCTGCATTTTCTGCATCTGCTTCATCATGTCGCCTAATCCGCCCATGCCCATAGATCTCTCTCTTTCTGTATCGAAAAGATATTACTGTTCAACTTTTTTGATACCGATGATCTCGCCGTCAACTTTGGTCAGGAGATCTTTCAGTCGCGGCGAATTCTCGACCAATTTTGCCGGATCGACTTTCTGCCCCGCGGATTGATCGGCGAATCCGGCGGGGTACTCCCTGGTCATATCGATCTCAAATCTCACGGTGACGTTGGCGCGATAATAATCGCGGAGCGCGTTGGTGATGGTCTGGCTGTTTTCCGGCTTCTGCGCCAATTGGCGTGATGCTTCTCCCGCGGAGAAAAACATCAATGTGATCTGGTTATCCTTGACCGCGGAGAGCTCCGCCATCCGAAGTTGCGACGCGAGCATGGGGTAGTTCTGCCTGAAATTGGTCAGAAAACCTTCCCATCCGGCTTGAACCTGCGGCAGGTTCATCGGCTTGTTCGGCCAGGTTTGTTGCGGCTGAATAGATGGTTGAGGATTCGCCGCTGCCGACGGTGGCTTCGCGGGGGAAGGCGCCGCGCGTTTCACACTGGGAGGGGTGAATAGCTCCGGCGGCTTGCTGGATGCCGCGCTCTGCGGCGGAGCCGGAGACGACACGACCGGCAAAGGCGCGCCGCTGTTAAGCTTGTCAAGCAGGTCGGACAGTCTCACCGTCGATTCCATACTTGCCATCTTGACCGCCGTGACCTCGACCAGCAATCGTTCATCCAGTCCGGACTTAAGGCCGTTGTTCAAATCAACGATCATGTTCATCAGTCGGAGGATATCGCCAACCTGGAAGAACTCCGCCTGCTTCAGGTATTCCTGCATTTCAGTTGGCGTGAGGGAAAGCGCACCCGATGCTTCCGGGTCGGACTGGAGGATCATCAGGATCCGCAAATGCTCCAAAAGTTCTTCGGCGAAATCGCCGACATCGATCCCGTTCTCGATCACTTTGCCGGTCAATCGAAGCGCCTGCTTTCGATCCGCGGCCGCTAGCGCGTCGACAAATCCGAATAAGAATTCCCGGTCGATCAGTCCGAGCGCCTGCACGACCTGGGGTTCGTCGATCGTCTCGCCGGAGAAGGCCACGATCTGATCCATCAGCGATAAAGAGTCGCGCACCGAACCGTCAGCTTTACGCGCCAACAAATACAGCGCGGCGTCGGTGATCTCGATCTTCTCGTCAGTGGCTATATGCCTGAGATGTTTCGCCAATTCTTCGACGGAAACGCGCCGGAAGTCGAAGCGCTGAGTGCGGGAGAGGATGGTCTCGGGAACTTTCAGCGGCTCTGTGGTGGCAAACACAAACAGGACATGCGGCGGCGGTTCTTCGAGCGTCGTGAGGAGAGCGTCAAACGCCGAACCGGAGAGGCGGTGAACTTCGTCGATGATGTATATTCGTTTTTTTCCGCCGGCCGGCAAATAGCGGATATTCTCGCGCAACGTGCGGATATCATCGACCCCGGTATTTGAGGCCGCGTCGATCTCCAGCACATCCATCGATGTCCCGGCCGCGATCTCATTGCATTGCGAGCAGACGCCGCATGGATTCTCGGTGGGACCGTTGGCGCAGTTAAGCGCTTTTGCCAGGATCCGCGCGACCGTCGTCTTGCCAGTGCCGCGTGGGCCGCAAAAGAGGTAGCCCGAGGCGATCCGGTTATTGACCACCGCGTTACGCAACGTACGCGTGACATGTTCTTGTGCCACAACATCGTTGAAGGTTTGCGGTCGGTATTTTCGGGCAAAGACGACGTAACTCATCATTTCAGTATACCCAAAAAGTCAAGACCGGGGAATCAGATTTTGCGTCCCCCGGCCGGGCGAGTCATCTTGTTAGAACGGACCGATTTAACGTTTTGAATCCTCGGCCGTCTCTCTCTATATTGAGGTGATACAATTCGATACACCGAATGAAGCAGATCATAATCACATTCGCGCTCGTACTGGCGGCGGCTAATCTCGCCGCACAGTCCAATCTGATGCCGCGCGGAGATTTCTCGGATAAACCGGGCTATTTCCTGATGCGGATCGGCTGTGTCTCGGGTGAGAATATCAAACTTGACGGTCGGGACGAAGATGGCCAGCCTGGATTTAGTTTTGGGGCGGCCATGGATTTTCGGATAGTCCGGTCCTGGTACCTCGGAGTTGGATGTGACATTCACCGCGTGCACATTTCTGATTCGGGCCAGTATTTCTTTGATGCCTCACTCGCGGTGAAACGATCGTTCCTCAGCAAGACGTCCAGGATAGCTTTGCGTCCGGGGATCGCGCTGGGGTATGGGACCCTTGATCACTTCCGCCT
>JAMPYH010000283.1 GCA_023700785.1 Candidatus Zixiibacteriota bacterium | reverse complement strand
GAAGTATCTTAAAGTGTACGGAAACGAAGGGGAGCCGTGCGGCTTTTGCGGCCATGCGATCGCTCGGATGAAGATCGGCCAGCGTTCAGCGCACTATTGTCCGCGATGCCAGCGGGCGCGGTGAACTTTTCTCTTACCGTAAAAGCTGAGGTACGGAGGTTATATTTCGAGGGTGTGAATTGTTCCGTCATGCCGGGCCATACCCGTCCTACAGGTCAATTCTCCCTTTGTCGTCGCCCTGAGCGGAGTCGAAGGGCGACAAGACGAACTGTGCGAGGGTGTGACTGGACCGTCATTAGCCATAGCCCTAATCCCCTGACGCGTCAGGTCACACCATCGCGCATTCAGATCAGGTATGAGTCTTAGCGTAGAGTATGATTGTAGCCGAATACAGATCCAGGCCGACGGCGATGGCAGGACCTGACGCAACCAGGCAGTTCGTCGGCCTGAGCGGAGTCGAAGGGCGACAAGACGACCTGTGCGAGGGTGTGACTGGACCGTCATCAGCCATAGCCCTAATCCCCTGACGCGTCAGGTCACACCATCGCGCCTTCAGATCAGGTACTAGTCTTAGCGTAGAGTATGTTTCTAGCCGCATGCAGATGCAGTCCGACGGCGATGGCAGGACCTGACGCAACCAGGCAGTTCGTCGGCCTGAGCGAAGTCGAAGGGCGACAAGACGATCTGTGTGAGCGTGTGACCTGACGCACCATTGCCAAGCGTCACGCTGTGATTAAGATTCGATTACTCGGAGATCCAATCGCTTTCCCGACACCGCGTCAAAAAACAACAGGTCTTCGCGATAAAGAGAGAACGCCACTTTTCGCCCGACCTGCGGTTCGGTCGCGATCTTCGATGCCGTCAACAACAGTCCGTCATAGTTGATTCGCGCGATGTACTGATCTCCCAGATACTCCACCGATTCGATCAAACCAGAATATTGTTCGTCCGACCAGAGTTGGATCGCCTCGGGGCGGATGCCGATAGTCAGCCTGGACGGCGCGTCAACCCCGACATTCAAATTGAATGGAGTCGTGTAACCATGCGAGACCGCTGCCTCAATGAGATTGATCTTCGGTTGGCCGATAAACGACGCGACAAAACTGGTGGCCGGTGAACGATACAGTTCCTCCGGTGTTCCGAGCTGTATCAATTTCCCCTGATCCAAAAGCGCGATCCGATCGGCCATGGTGAGCGCTTCGGTCTGGTCATGCGTGACATGGACCATCGCCCGCTTGAGCTGTTTTTGCAGTGCGACTATCTCAAGGCGCATACGCGCGCGAAGGTCAGCATCAAGATTGGAAAGCGGCTCATCCAGCAGAAAGATCGAAGGCTCCCGGATGATCGCCCTTCCGAGCGCGACTCGCTGGCGTTGTCCGCCGGATAGCTGGCTCGGCTTCGCCTGGAGGCGATCCTCAAGGCCGAGCATCGCCGCGATCTTCTTCACCCGCTCGTTGATCTCCTTGCGGTCAACTTTGGCGACAGAGAGCGGAAAGGCGAGATTTTTGGCGATCGTCATGTGCGGATAAAGCGAGTAGTTTTGGAAGACCAGCGCGACATTCCGGTCTCGCGGCCGGAGCTGGTCAACTCGCCGTTCGCCGATATGGATCTCCCCGGAATCAAGTTCTTCGAGCCCCGCGACCAATCTCAGCAAAGTAGATTTGCCGCATCCGGACGGACCCAGCACGACCAGCAGCTCCCCCTCGGCCAACTCGACCGAAATGTCATCGAGGATCTTCCGCGGCCCGAACGACTTGGAGATGTTGGTAAGACGAAGTCCGGCCATCAGGAGAGCACCTCCACAGTGCCCCGTGAGATACGGAATCGTCCGCCATTGGTCCGAAGCGGCTCAGGTGGTTCGACCGCGGTCGTCAGGAAGAGCTGCCGGTAGCCGGAAAACGCGTCTATCAATCGAAGCGCGCGGTTGGCGTCCAGCTCGGCGAAGATCTCGTCGAGCAGAAGCACCGGCGCTACTTTTCGTTTTTCACGCAAGATCTCATAGACCGACAATTTGAGGGATACCGCGGCGGTGCGCCACTGCCCCTGTGATCCGTGGGTGCGGGCCGGATAGTCGCCGATGGAAATGGTCATGTCATCACGGTGCGGGCCGACCATCGCCAGACCGGTCGCGCGTTCGCGCGCCGCGTTCTTCTGCACTGCCTGTGCCAGCGCGCCTTCTATGATGACTGGATCGGTCATATCCGATGGTACACAGGATTCATACTCAATATCAAGTATTTCCCCGTGCGCGATCTCGGCATAGTGACGCGACGCCACCTTGCGGAGCATCGCGATGAACTCCTGCCGTGCCTTGATGATCCGCGCGCCATTGCGGATCAGCAGTTCATCAAATGCCGAAGTATCCATATCCGCCTTCAGCGCGGCATTCTTCTGGCTCAGGATCCGGTGGTAGTCCTTGAGGTTATCGAGATAGGATCGGGAATATTGACTCATGTAGATATCGAGGAAGGTTCTTCGCACCGACGGACTTCCGGAGAGGATATCGCTATCTTCGGGTCCCGAGGAGACCGCGCAGACATTTTCGTACAACTCCGCGATCCGGATCGCGACACCATCCAGCGTGATCTTTTTCCGGCCGTTCCGCTGGTACGCGACCGCCAGTGATTGTCGCCTGCCATCCTGCGAGATATCCCCTTCAAGACGATAGACATCTTCTCCCTGTCGAACCAGCACGGAATCCGCGGCCGTTCTTTGCGAGCGGCCAAGGCAGAGCACAAAGATCGCTTCGAGAAGATTGGTCTTGCCGGAGCCGTTGTCGCCGAAGAAGACATTAACGCCGGGGGCGAAACGCACTTCGAGTGATTCGAAATTGCGGAAATGAGTAAGAGAAATGCGTTCAACGATCATAACTAGTTTTACTATGCTATGATCGTTGAGGATTGCATGGTGCGAGACTTCCGGGATTATTCCGCCAGGCGAAGCGGCATCACCAGGCAGAGAAACTCATCCTTGGCCGTCTCCGCGCTATAGACCAGGCCGGCCGCCACCGGTGACGACAGCTCGAAGATCACTTCGCTCCCGTCGATGCGTGACAGGATATCAGTCACATACTGCGAATTGTAGCCGATCTCGACCGGCTCGCCGGTGAAATCGCAATCCAGTACTTCGCGCCCTTCTCCGCCGACATCCTGATTGTTGGTCGCGAGGGTCAACGAACCTTTTTTTATCGAAAAGCGGACCTGGTGCGTGAGCGAGTTCGAAAGAATGGAAACGCGCCGCACCGCGCCGGCAAGGTCGTCTTTCGCCACGACCATTTTTTTGTCGTTGGTCGCCGGAATAACCTGCTCGAAATTCGGGTACGGTCCCTCGATCAGGCGTGAGGTCAAGACAATATTATCGAGATTGAAGATGATGCTGTTCTCTCCAAAGATGACGCCGATATCCTTCTGCGTGTCATCGGCGAACTTGGGGATCAGGTTCAACACTTTGGGCGGTACAATGATATCTTCGGTCATCCCTTTGAGTTTGCTGTTGCTGACCGCGATACGCGCCAGACGGTGGCCATCGGTCGCCACCATCTGCGAGCGGTCTCCTTTGGTCTGCCACAGGACGCCATTAAGCGCCGGCCGAGTCTCGTCGGTCGAACAAGCGAAGGTTGACTTGCGTATCATTTTGATAAAATCACCCG
>JAMPYH010000013.1 GCA_023700785.1 Candidatus Zixiibacteriota bacterium | reverse complement strand
GAGGGGCTGATTTTAACGCTGCCAATTGACTTTCAGCTCAGTATTTTGTCAGCTATCTTCTTGGCATGTATTCCGAGAATGACGACCCGATAGAGTATCCGATCGACGGCACCCTTGATCTGCACCAATTTCGCCCCGACGAGATCCGTGACGCCGTGATGGATTATATCGCGGAGTGCCTGACGCGGGAGATTCTCGCGATCCGAATCGTGCATGGCAAGGGGATCGGAGTGCAACGGGAGATCGTGAGATCGCTACTGGCGTCACACCCAAATGTCGTCAGTTTTCGCCACGAGGAAGGTTCCGGCGGCGGCTGGGGAGCAACCGTCGTGGACCTGAAGCGATAACTTCTCACTGAATCACCACCAGCTTTCCCATCTGGACCAAGCCGTCGGTTGATTCCACCGACCAGTAATACAGACCCGAGACGATCGGCTGGGCGTTGCGGTTGATCAGATCCCAGGTCGCGCGATACGCGTTCGGGTCGGACGGATCGTCATCGTGTCGCAGCTCCCGCACCAGGTCACCGTCAAGCGTGTGAATCCGAATGGTGCATCTGGGAGGCACATTGACGAAGTGTATCCGTCGTTCCCGGTCATCGATCCGGTTGCTGGCTCGACCCTCGTAGCCTCCGTCGCGGTAATGGGCGTCATACCGGTAGGGATTCGGGTAGATATAGACAGGGGGGAGGGTGGAGTCGGACTGATCCCGATCGGCGTAGGGATAGGCCGATTGCACGCCGAGCAGTTTGCTTGTCTCCAGCGCTTCCAGGTCAGCCTCCGGCGAGCCGAAATCGAACGCGGTCACATTGAGATAGTAGCTGACCGTCGGCAGGAGGTTCTCAATAAAGCACTCGTACTCGTAACACTTAAGATAGCCGTCAGGGGTGAGGTCATCAGCGGTGACCGTGTCGGTCGGACCTGGAGGGACGGCCTCCGGATAGACTCTGCGAATCGGCGTCGTGATACCGAATCGCGAACTGTTGTTCTCGTGCGGTACGAAATAAAAGAGTGAATCAACAAAGAACCTGCTTCGCCAGGGGTTGCTCCGCGTGTAGGCCAGCGGGTCGAACAAGGAGTCGTCGCACGGATCCTCCCCTTGCCCGAACCGACACCGGAGTTCGTCGATCATTGCCGGGATCTGCTGGAGCTCGTACTCGCCGGTCCCATGCAACAGCGGATTCCAGACGAAGATATCGTAGTTCTCTTTGTCATAGCTCGCGGCCAACGCGAGCGACGCTTCCCGTTCGTCTCGCCCGAGATAGATGCGGTACCCTTCGAAATCGATGATTCCGGAGAAAATATCTTTGGTAGTTTCACTGCGCTGACCGTTGAATCGGACACGAATGCCGTTCAGTTGCGGTTCGAGCCAGAAGGTTGGCGCAGGGGGAGGTTGCACGGCGCGCCAGTCGGGAACGCCATCCCCTTTGTACCAGGTAGTATCGGCCGACAGAGGCACCCAAGAGCCGTCGATAAACTGCGAATCCAGCACACAAACTCGGTACTCGCCGAAATACCCATCCGAGTCGGTATCAACGCCGGGGTTATCGTACACCCACTGCGCCCACTTGGCATTGGTGACGAGGTTGGAAAAATCTACGCGCTTGTACCATTCCTCGGGCTGGTTGGACTCGAGATATTGCCTGATGTCCGGGTCGTTATGGAAGTTCTCGCCCAACACGTACGCGAATGCAAGTGGAACAGTCTCCCCGGGAAGCAATTCAAATGGCCCAAGCGACAACAGATATCGTACGTCGCCGCCTGTCTTTATGAGATTAGCAACCTGCTCGTTCGGGTAGAGCCAATGTTGATCGACCATTGATATCTTTGCTACAAATGCCTGATCGTAGTCGAATTCCCCATTACTCAACATATGATATTTGTTTCCGTCTCCCTCCGGTGTTCCGGTGCCGCCGGTGCGAAAGTCCCTGAAAGGATGACCTTCCGATGGCCTGGCGCGGGGACCAAAATCGTAGCGGGGATCCATGTTCCCCGCCCACCAGTTGAAACTGAGTTTCGAGTCGGTCGGAACTCGCAAAAATCTGAAGCCCATTATTCCTCTGCAGGGCCTCACGCCGCCGCGACTCACCCACTGACCTTCATAGGGGTCTCCATCATTGTCGGCGATCCACGCCAGACCAACTGTGTCAACAAACCCGCACTTTTTCGAAGAAGAGAACGTCGGAAGGAAGCCGCATAGGTCATCCTGAGGCATACCGAAGGAGCCGGGGGAGTACCAAACGTCGCCGTCAACGTATAGGCCGATGAATAACTGACGCAACGACGCTATGCCGATGTTCTGTACCGTGAGATCGAGTAGGAAAAAGTCGTCCACATATCCAGGGGACCAGGCGTAGGACCGTTGCGTGACCTCTATACCTAGTGGCACGTGAGACCGCCCCGATATAACGTCAGGAAAGAGACCGTGTACTCCAGAAGTAAACGTATCCGAATAGACTGCAATATAATCCTGTTCAGAAATCGCCCCGGCAAAGCTCTCCCCCTCGGGGTCGAGGGTTGACCGGTGCAGAATTCGCCCGCCCGGTGCAGGTGTAGGATAGAAGTCATACAGCTCGATGTGCCAGCCATCGGATCCGACACTCACAAGCGTATCGTTGCCCAGCGCGGCACCGATCCATAGACCAGCTTCAAACAGGTAAGTTATGTCGCTGCCTTTGGGGTAGCCCCCTCCTTCACTATTGTCGAGCGCCAGATAACAATCGAGGTGGTCATTTGAGCCGGTTTGGATGTACCAAGGTCCGATCTTGCCCCCGTTGTTAATCTGTTGCTTGAAATTGCCAATCGAGTGAAGTGCTGTGCAGTAAGCGGGAGTCAATAAATTAGCTCCTGCCGCCTTGAGAAATTGCGCTTGCTCGACGAAAGCGCCAACTTCCAAAGCTCCGACAGCCGCGAGCATGAAAACCAAAGCGTTCACGGTTGTTAAGCCATCCGCCAGTCTGTTTGGCTTGAGGCAGCAATATTGGTGATGAGAAAACCAATAGCTGAAGTTTCCGCACTCCTAGAAATTCCGTTGCATAACGCAGTGTAAATCATACCAATCAAGTCGTCTTTTCTCCACAATAACGCTTGACAACATGGGGGGCATTTCGCATAATGTAGTATGGACCATGTTGTCCGCAAGCGAAATTTAGGGAGATATCAGTCATGTAGGGCGGGTCCGTCTTCGAACCCGCCTTTCCCTTCTCTCCTACATCATTCGCCAAATCTCTTCCCGTCGCTGTTGATTGGAATACTGCGCTGAGCAGAACTCCTGTCAAATCTAGCATAAGACGAAAACCGCCATTTCGCGGGGTCCGTGACATAACCGTGCTTCACCGGATTGCAATGAACAACTAGGGGCGGGTCTTTCAGAGGATATTCAACAAGTGGCGGGTCACACGGCCCGTTTCAAACCAGTGATCGCTACAGCTTATCGCACTTGGCGGAGTCGAAGTGCGACAACCTGATCCAGTGGGCCGCAAGACCCGCCACAACGGGCATCAGCGTACCGCCCGTAAAGCGCAAATAGATTCACGATGTCAATTGTCCTGGGACTGCAGTAGCCGCCTCCGCATAACAAAAAGCCCTCTTGCGAGGGCTTTCTGTTCAATCGGAAAACGGGATTAATGAATTACTTCAGTAATACCATCTTCCTAGTGGCGCTGAAGTTACCAGCTACCAGACGGTAGAAGTACACGCCTGACGCGTAACGAGCGGCATCCCACTCTATCTTCTGATATCCCGCCTCCGAACGGTTGTGCCAGTTGGTGACCTCCTGGCCCAGCACGTTGTAGATGGTCAGGGTCCACTCGCCGGCTTTCGGCAGAGCGAATTCTATTGACGTGATCGGATTGAACGGGTTCGGATAGTTCTGCGACAGCGCGTATTCGCTCGGCAGCGCGTTCACCTTGGCGGCGACCACATAGCCGTCGTAGCTTCCCAGTTCAACCGACTTGATCAGTTTCGAGTTCTTCAGGTACATCACCGGCCCGGACGCCAAGTATCCCTTACCGGTGCTGGAGTAGATCAACACCTTGGTCACTTTGCCGTCGAACGCGTACTTGATCTCCATCTGCGACGCGGACTCATGCAGAGTCGGGGCGACTTCGCCGTCGAGGGTCAGGTGGATCGCGCCGATATGGGCATCGGTCTTGCCGATCGTTAGGGCGCCGTCAACCACGCCAACTTCGGCGGAGAAGGCCGCATTCGGGCTCAGTTTCGGCGTCATCGGGACATCGCCAATGATCGCGCGGATCAGGTACACCAGATCAGCGACTGTCAGCACCAGGCCGTCGGCGTTGACATCCGACGCCGCGATCTGACCGGCCTGGTTGATGGTGAAGACACCGAGACCGTTGACAAAGTAATTCGAGAAGAGGACCGCGTCGGCGATCTCGTAGCTGATACCGTTCAGGTTGATATCGGCGCGAGCGTCGATCGAGTCGGCGCAGACAATGTCAACACCGCCGTTGGTGAAATCGACACAGCGCTGTGGCGCCGGTTTCCCCGGACCGCCGCCCACCAAACAGTAATCCGGCGCGCCAAGATAGCCCGGCAGACCGAAAGTGTAATCCTGGATCTGGGTCCCTTCGAAGTCCTTCACCCGACGGTTGATCCAGAGCGTGTCGCCGCTCATTGACGAGAGCGCGTTGTCGGTGCACTCCAGCCAGTAGAACTGGACAGGCGCGTACTGGCATTCGAGGGTGCGGTCGTTCGAGACCATAAACTCGATCTCCGCCAGCGAGCCGACCAGACCATCGAGGAAACATCCCGGGTGGTAGGCGCCGTTGTTTGTCTCGGCGATGCCGACTATCCGGAGCAGGCCGTCAGGGCAGTTATCGCAGTTGCCGTCGGACCCGTGGCGGAACGTGAAGTACTCCCAGCCGCACTGTTCGAAAAGCGGACCGGGAGTGACATTCATGATTGTCAGCGCGGTCGGATCATACGCGATCAGGAAATTGAATCCGCCAAGTTGTTTGCCGGAACCGTTCATGAAGATGTTGACGATCTCGTTCTGGCCCTGCAGCGTGTTGTGCGTTTTCTCGATCTCGACATGGATACACTCGTCAACCGTTACCTCAATGCAGACCGTGTCGATCGTCACCAGGCCGCACATATCGGTCGCGGTGACGTAAACGCAATACGTTCCTTTGGTCACCACGTTGAAACAGACCTGGCCGGTTGACTGATTGTAACTGCCGAACGGCGATACGTTGATGGAGTTCAGGTTCATATCGGGATCAGCGATCGAGATATCAAAGCAGAGCTGTCCGACCTGTTCCATGTACGCGGTGAAGTCCGGCGGGCCGACCACTACCGGCTTGTTATTGTAGTCGATAGTGATAATGGTCGTGTCGTAATCAACCGCGTCGCACGAATCGGTCGCCTTGACCACAAACATATACTGGCCGGTCGGCTGATCGCCATAGACCGCGTTAAAGCAGATCTTCCTGGTCAGCGGGTTGTAGGTGCCGATAGGCGAAGTCAACTCCACCGACTTCAGGTTGAGATCCTCATCGGTCGCCGCGACATCCCAACAGATCGTCTGGTTGGCGCAGAGGAAAACCGTGCTGTCGGCGCCGGCATTCACCACCGGCGGCGCGTTCAGTTTGAAGACCACCGTAAACGAATCGCGACAGGTCGCGCCGCACGCGTCCACACACTCAACTACGATCTTGCGGATCTCGTCAACCGACGGCGTGTAGATCCACTGTCCACCGGAGATAGAGCCCGGCCCCGAGACGATCTGGCAATTCGAGAAGTTGCCGTCAACATCCGTGGCGCTGACCGGCAGCGAAACCTGGGTCGGCGCGCACTGGAAGTAGGTGGTATTCGCCGGGACACTGCAGACCGGCGGACTGTTCAAAGTCACGTTGATCATGACCGTATCCTGATCCGACAAACCGCATTTGTCAACTACGCGGAGGATTATCTGGTAGTTGCCGGTCGCTCCCGGAGTGAAACAGATCTGGCCGGCAGAGTAGCTTCCCGGGCCGGAAACGATCCTGATGCTGTCGATATTATTGTTCGGATCGGTAGCCGATGCCGCCCAACAGATCGGATTCGGGCTACAGATGAACAGCGTCTGGTCAACACCGGCATAGGCGACCGGCGGATTATTTTGATTGATCGTGATATTGATAGTGTCACGGTCGGTCGCGCCGCATCCATCGGTTACCTGCACGATGATCGTATAGACGCCGGTGGACGGAGGCGTGAAGCAGACCGTATTGGCGACGGTGTCGATCGTCCCGCCCGAGATCACCTGCTCCAGGGTCACATTGTTGTTCGGGTCGGTCACCGTATAGGGGAGACAGACCTGCACCGACGCGCATTGGAAGCGGGTGGTATCGTTACCGAGCGCGATGACCGGCGTGACATTGAGCGAAATATTGTAGGTCATGGTCAGCGTGTCCGCGCCGCCGCACGAATCAGTCACCGCCGCGACCACGGTGTATGCTCCGGCCGCGTTGGCGGTGAAGCACCAGAGGCCGCCGGAAGTCACGGTGCCGGCACCGGAGAGACGCGACCAGGAGAGCGTGCCGCCATTCACATCGCTCGCGCTAAACTGATAGCAGATCGAGGTCGAAGCGCAGATAAAGGTATCTTTCGGCGACGGCGGATCGATCGCGACCGGCCGCGAGTTGATCGAGATATCCGCGACAACTTCGCAGGTGTCCGCGCCGCAGGTCGTACTGGCGATAACGGTCAGCACATAGTGACCGGACGTATCCGCGGTGAAATTGACATTTCCGGCCGAGTACGATCCGATCGGAGTGACACTCACGGTCGCGCCATCCCCCATGACGCCTATTTGGATCGCGACATTTCCCGGAGCGCAAAGGAACTTGACCGTCGGGCCGGGGCAGGTCAGTTGCGCCGCCGAGCCGATGGTGACATTAAAGGTTACGTCGCAGGTGTCCGCGCCGCAGGACGACGAGGCGATCACGCGGATGATATACGTTCCGCTGGTGTCAGCCTGGAAGCAAAGCTGTCCGGCGCTAAAGGTGCCGAACGATGTTGACACTGTCGCGCCTACCGGAGTGATCATGATCCCCTGACAGACCTGACCAGCGCCGCACAACGACGCTGAGATCGGGGCAGGGGGACAGGTGATCTGGGCGACTTCGCCAAACGTGATCATCGCGCTGATCGTGTCCAGATCGGACACGCCGCAGGAATCGGTCACGCTCACCACAAACTCATACGTTCCGCTTGACGCTGGCGTGAAGCAGACGCTGTTATTCAGGGTATCGATCGTGCCAAATCCCGAGACCAGCACTTCGGTCAGTTTGCTTGAACCGTTAGGGTCGATCACCTGGTACGGCATACAGATCTGCTGAGGGGTACAGAGGAACGCTGTCGTGTCGTTGCCAAACGCGACCAGCGGGGCGCTGTTCAGGGTGACAGTGACCGTCATGGTGTCGGTGTGCTGCAACCCGCACGCGTCAGTCGCCTGAAGTATGAACGTGTACAGCCCACTCATGCTCGGCGTGAAACAGATCTGGCCCCCGCTATAGACGCCGGGTCCGGTGAGAACGCAGTCGGTCAAGTTCAGGTCAACATCAGTGCAACTTGCCGGCCAGCACAGCTGGGTCGGAGCGCACTGGAAGACGGTCAGGTTCGGACCGGCGTTCGCCACCGGCGCTGAGTTCAGTTTAACATCAACATTGATCGTGTCCCGCGCGAAGAGACCGCACTCGTCCGTCACCTGCACGATAAACTGGTAAATGCCGGTCGCGCCCGGAGTGAAACAGACGCGGCTGTTGGCGGTATCGAGCGTGCCGCTTCCGGAGACCAGGGTCACTGTACGCGGGCGCGGGTCGTTCGGATCCGACGCGGTGTAGTTCACGCAGATCTGCTGCGACGCGCAGAGGAAGAACTGCCCGTAGCTGGCAAACGATATACTCGGCGCCTGGTTGATCTTAAACTCGACAGTGAAGTCTGAGACACAGGTCGCGCCGCATGCGTCGGTGCACTGGATGGTCACATTGACTATCTGGCTCGAGATCGGTGTGTAGCACCAGTTGCCGCCAGAGAGCGTTCCCGGGCCGGAAAGTATCTGACAGGACGACAGGTTGCCATTGACATCAGTCGCGCCGGCTGGCAGGCAGACCTGCGCGGCCGTACACTGGAAGATGGTTGTATCGTTCGGCACATTGCAGACCGGCGCTGCGTTGATGGTGACATTTATGTTCACCGTGTCAACATCGCTGGCGCCGCAGGCATCAAGAGCCTGAAGCACGAAGGTATAAAGTCCGGTGCCGGAAGGCGTAAAGCAGATCTGGCCGGACGAGAAGCTGCCGGGTCCGGAGATGATTGATGAACTAACCAAGTTACCGTTGACATCGGAAGTCGAAGCCGGCCAGCAGATCTGGGTCGGCGCGCATTGGAAGACGGTCTGGTCGGCGCCGGCATTCGCGATCGGCGCGCTATTTAGCGTATAGTTGATCACCACCGTGTCATAACGGATCACGCCGCACGCATCGGTCGCCTTGAGAACAAACTCATAATTGAGCGTCCCTGACGGCGTGAAGCAGATCTGGCTGCCATTAAACGTCCCCGGGCCGGTGATCATCACCACCGAACTAAGGTTATTATCCGGATCGGTCGCTCCGGCCGGCCAGCAGATCTGGGCTGGGGCGCACTGGAAGATCGTTTGATCGGGACCGGCATTCACCACCGGCGCGTGGTTGAGCTGGATGGTGACATTGATCGTGTCAACATCGGTCGCGCCGCAGGAATCGCTTACTTGCGCGACAAAGGTCATCACCCCCGCCATACCCGCCGTAAAGCAGAGTTGATTGGGATTCATGCCGATCGTTCCGCTTCCAGCCAGCAGACTCACGGACTGAACATTATTGTTCGGATCGCTGGTAGCGAATGACAAGCAGACCGAGCCGGGCGAGCAGAGGAAAATGGTCGTGTCGTTGCCGAGCGCGATGGTCGGCGCGGTGTTCATCGTAACCGTATAGGTCATGCTGATCGTATCCGCCGCGCCGCAGGAATCGGTGACACTGGCGACCACGCTGTAACTTCCCGTCGCGGACGCCGTGAAGCACCACAAACCGGAAGAACTGACTGTCCCGGCTCCTGAGAGACGCGCCCAGGTCAAGGTGCCGCCATTGATATCAGTAGCGCTGAATTGACGGCAGATATTCGATGAAGCGCACAGGAAAGTATCGACATTGGCCGGAGGATCGGTGGCCACCGGCGCGGAGTTGATCGTCACGTTCACCTGAAGGTTGCATGAATCGACGCCGCAGGGAGTCGTCGCCTTCACTTTGAGAATATATACACCCGACGTATCGGCGTTAAAGCAGACATTTCCGGATGAGTACGTTCCGATCGGGGTCACTTCCCAGGTCGCGCTCATCGCGCCGCCCACCGGGATACAGATCTGGCCGGGAGCGCAGATGAACCTGGTCTGCGTACCGGGACAGACCAGATCCGGATCCGGATCGATCGTCACGTTAAACGTAACATCGCAGGTATCAGCGCCACAGGGGGCCGAGGCGATCATCCGGATCACGTAGATACCGGTGGTGTCGGCCTGGAAGCAGAGATTGCCGGACGCATACGTGCCGTAGGAGGTTGTCACGGTCGCGCTGAGCGGCGAGATCGCGATCGCCTGACAAACCTGGCCACCGGCACAGCCGGTCACATTGATGGCCGACGGCGGGCAGGTGATCTGCGCTACTTCGCCGAAGGAAACGGTGGCATTGACGGTATCTACATCGCTCGCGCCACATGAGTCGGTCGCCGAAACGATAAATTGATATGTACCACCACTGACCGGTGTAAAGCAGACCCGATTATTTAGCGTATCGAGAGTGCCGTAACCTGAGATCATCGTCTCGGTTAACTTGGCCGGAATTTGCGGATCGGAGACACTGTAGCTCAGACAGATCTGTTGCGGCGTACAAAGTGACAACGTAGTGTCATTACCGAACGCGAGAGTCGGCGGGCCGTTCAGGACCACATTATAGGTCAAAGTGGTCGTATCAGCGGCGCCACACGAGTCGGCCACTCGGACGGTCACCGAGTAGGCACCATCGGCAGTCGGAGTGAAACACCAGTTGCCACCCGAGGTTACCGTCCCCGCGCCTGAGAGCTTTGTCCAGGTCACCGGATTACCATTCGGGTCAGAAGCCATGAACACATAACAGATCTGAGTAGGTGTACACTGAAAAACGGACGCGGGGGTCATTGGATCGACCGCGACCGGCGCGCCGTTGACCGCGATGGTAAACTGAATTGAGGCGGTGTCCTTTAGTCCGCAGTTGTCGGTAACGGTTACCGTAGCGTTATATACGCCGGCCGACACCGGGGTGAAGCAATACAATCCACCTGTGGTGATCGAGCCGGGGCCGGACAACAACGCCCAGGTGAGGGTGCCGCCATCAGGGTCGGTCGCCGAGAACGTGTAGCATTGCTGAGTCAATGCGCAGAGGAACTTGGACTGGGCCGGCGGATTTGTCGCGACCGGCGCGCTATTAATGGTCACCGTGATATTCACGGTGTCCTGATCCGTCTGACCGCACGAATCGGTCACTATGATCACGAACATCGTCGTACCCTGCACTGACGGCGTAAAGCAGATCTGGTTGCCGCTCAGCGTTCCGGGGCCAACAAGCAGTTGAGTCGCCTGGATGTTGTTATCTGGATCTGAGAAACTGACAGTCTTGCAGATCTGGCTGGCGACACACTGCCCAACGGTTGAATCCGCTCCAGCATTTGCCACCGGCGGCTGGTTCATGGTCACTGTTACCAGCATCGTGTCGGCGTCGCCGTGCGAGCAATTGTCGGATGCTGAGACGATGACGGTGTACACACCGGCGGTATCCGCGGCGAAGCAGATATCTTCGGAGGTCGGCGACGGCGCAAATCGGCCGCCCACGGCGTCAACACGGAAGGTGCCGCTGATCCCCTCGATATAGACCTGATTAAAGACGACATGATCCGGGAGATCGACCGTTAAGCCCCCTATCCCAGAGCCACTCGCGGCGGCCGGGAAGGTGAGATTAACCGCGTAGACCGAGATCCCGTTTCTTTTCAAGATCACTTCTCCTACACCGCCGGCGCTGGCGTCGGTGAAGATCACCAGATCGACAGACTGACCATCGCACGAGGTCAACAGGCTGGCGAACTGACCGGTGATATTGCTCCCGGCGGTAAACTCCAGGGAGCCGTCGCCGTTGCCGCCATCAGGACCACCCGCGCCAACCAGCGTGTAAGTCATGTCAGTCGGGGCAAAGCGGATCTGCCCGCCATATTGAACATTGCTGGTGCTGCTGGAAAACGTTCCGTAGCTGGAAACTGTATTCAGGAAATTGAAATGGGTCAGGGTGACGGTCACACCGGATGTCGCGCTGACGGGAGGGACAAAATCAGTGGCGTCATACAGCGCGAGTCCCGGCGAGCCGCCGCCTACCTGCGTGACTGTTCCCACCAGCTGACGGACTTTGCTTACCTGATCGAAGTTGGATCGGTTGCCCCCGTATTGGCCGATATTGCTGGTGACGGAGTCGATGTCGCAGTTCGGGTCGGTGATCGTGACCGGCAGGCAAATCGTATCGGGACCACAGAGGAAGATCGAGGTATCGGCAGGCAGAGTGACCGATGGCGCGATTCCTGAGGTATTCGCGACCACGACTCCCTGGCAATCAACGGAGTTGGAGATATTGACACGGTCAGTCGTATCGCAGACGGAATTTGGCGGATCCGGCGCGACTGAGGCCGATTCACCGTTAAATCTCACTTTGAGCGAATAGTCGCCCGGTGTCACCGGGATCTGCAGAGTGGCGCAGGCGATGCCGTTGGCGTCGGTCAGGGCGGAATCGTTGGCCACACCATCATTACTGCAGTTCCCCGGATTGAAGTAGAAGTAGATCATCCGGTTTGGCAGCGGCGTGTCCACTCCTCCGGGACAGCTTTGCGTCAAAAAGGCGCAGAGATCCACCGTATTCCCCGCGCACAGCGTATCATTCGCCGAGATGCTCATCTCGATCTTGGAGTTGGCGTCGGTGAAGGTTGTCGTGGCGACTATCCCTGAACTGATCCCGATGGCGGTAACCAGGAATTCCTGATCGACCGCTTCATTCGGAACAATCCAGTATGTTTCGAAATTACCGGAACCATCCGCCCAGACATACCACGGCCCATCGCTGTCTCCAACGCCGGGGTTCAGTATGTTGGTGATTTCAACGGAGATCTGTTCGTTCGGCCAGTAACCTGAGCCGGTTATGATCACCGAATCTCCGGGCGCGTAGTCCGAAGTATCCGTTTCAATGATCGTCGCGGTCAGGGTCGCGGCCGAAACAGCCGATCCCAACCAACAACAACAAACAATGGCGGCGAGATTGAGCAACATCCGCATCCGCATATGCGTGTCCCTTTATCAAAGATTCATGTGTTCTCGTGCGTAATGTGTAGAGAAGGAATGGACTGGAAACAGACGACGAGCAGACTTAAGTTGTGACGCGAGCAGATCACACAAGCCAGACGTGAGCAATCGTCCAATTTCCCTCCCTGTGAATTTCCCAATAATATCGTTCCGAGTCAGGGATGAGTTATAGCTAAAACCGGGAACTCCGCGAGCGCATGTTGTTCGATATGTACTCTGTCGGATTTCCCCCCGACTCTAACCGAAAAGGTACATGTGCGGCGGGTATCTGTCAAGGCCAAAATGATTAGAAATCAACAAATTACAGCAGGACAAGCGCAGTCCTAATTTGCCCTGTTCAGGTCTCCGTTCGCGTCGCAGAAAACTGGGGAGATGTTAGCCTGCGGAAATTGTTTCCTAGCAACAGCTAAAGCGAATGAGGCACCTAAGGTCCGCTTAAACCTGCCGAATTTTGGTTAGTTTCTCAAGAAACTCCCCAGCCTCGCGCATCGATAGTCCGCGCGCGACCAGTTCGTCGATCGTCGACGGGACCGTTCCCAAACTGTCACGAAGTATGACCAGTTCCGGCCCGGAGAAGCTGGCCGCGTTCAGCGAGTAATCCGCGAATGCCTCGTAGGCCATGGGGCAGATCGTCCGAACTATCTCGGCCATGACATCGGCGTACACTCGTATCTCCTTCTGCGCATGGTCATCCATCCGCAGGCGAAGGAAATGGAAGAGATTGTGCAGATCGATCTTCCAGTACCACTCGGTGTAAAGCGATAGCGGGAGATTGATTCGAGCCATTTCACGGGCCAAGCCATCGCCAATGAACGCCTCGTATTTCGCGTAAGCGTCTTTGGACGATTCCTGCAGATAGTCAAGGAACCGTTGCCGCACTTGGGCCGGAAGTTCCTCGTCGGAGCGCCCCTGCTTGTTCCTTTTCGACTGCTTGCGAATATCTTCATCCGGCGGCAGGTAGAACTCTTCTTTCATCACCGAGTACCTTCCTGAGTACTCGTTCACATTGGCGGAGCGGTGGCGGATCCACTGGCGGGCGACAAAGATGGGGAGTTTGACATGAAACTTGAGCTCAACCATTTCGAAGGGAGTAGTATGCTTGTGGCGCATCAGGTAGCGGATCAGCCCCCGGTCCTCATGGACCTTTTTGGTCCCCTCACCATAGCTGACTCGCGCCGCCTGGACGATGGAATCATCCCCGCCCATATAGTCGATCAGTCGGACAAATCCCTTGTCCAGGACCGGAAACTCTTTATCAAGAAGCAGATCCGCTTGCGGATTTCGAGCGTGTGCCACCGCGATCCCTTTCTGTTGTCTGGAGCCGCCCGAATATACGGGCAAGTCCGGTGCGGTGCAAGAAGCGACAACCGCTCGAGCTAAAAAAGCGACACCGCCAGTTCCGTTTCCCAATTCGGTTGCCAGCCGCGGCGGCACCGACTATACTACCGGCTGATCCTCAGGATCCGACTGCAAGGTACGAACACGTCACATAGACAGAGGAAATGATATGTCACCACAACAAGCCTATAACGAGCTGGTTGGACAGATGAAAGAGATCTCCCTGCTCGGCTCGACAGCATCATTGCTGGCCTGGGACCAGCGGACCTACATGCCTCGGCAAGGGGCGGAGTTCCGTTCACAACAACTCGCGCTTATCGCCGGCATGTACCATGAGCGCTTCACCAGCCCGAAGATCGGCGACCTGCTAAGCCAGGTGGAATCAACCGACCTGGTCAAAGGGGATTCGGTGGAGGCCGCCAACGTGCGGGAACTTCGCCACAAATACAACAAAGAGACCAAACTGCCGAAGGAGCTGGTCGAAGAGATCGTTCGCGTCACCACTCTTGCCGAGACCGAGTGGGAAACCGCCCGCGCCAGGTCGGATTTCGCCATGTTTGCTCCCTGGCTTGAAAAAGTGTACGATCTAACCCGCCAGTCCGCCGAAGCGATGGGATACGAGGGAGAACCGTACAACGCGCTTCTGGACAATTATGAGCCGGGCGCCAAGGTGTCGGATATTGAGGCGATCTTTACTCCTCTGCGTAAAGACCTCGTTGAACTGCTTGGACGGATCAAAAACGCCCCGCGTCGCCCGGATCCGGGTATAGTCGAGCGCAATTACCCCGTGGAACTGCAGAAGATCTTCGGCGAGGCGGTGGCCGGCGCGATGGGGTACGACTTCTCCGCCGGAAGGCTCGACATCACCACGCATCCGTTCTGCACCGGCATCGGCAACGGGGACACGCGCATTACGACGCGGTACAATCCGAAGCGGCTAAACGACGCGCTTTTCGGCATCATGCACGAAGCCGGCCACGCTTTGTACGAGATGGGGCTGGACAAAAAGAATCAGTTTGGTCTCCCCGCGGGGGACGCGACTTCGCTGGGAATCCATGAATCCCAGTCCCGCATGTGGGAAAATCAGGTCGGACGCTCCAAGGCGTTCTGGGTCTATTTCCTGCCGCAGGCGAAGAGGATCTTCCGCGACGCGCTGGCCGATGTCAACCTTGACGCTTTCTATGGCGCGGTCAATGATGTCCGACCGTCGTATATCCGTGTCGAGGCCGATGAGGGTACGTACAACCTGCATATCATGCTCCGCTTTGAGTTGGAGCGCGCCCTGCTGAACAAAGAATTAGCCGCGAAAGATGCCGCCGGCGAGTGGCGGAAGCGGTTCAAGTCCTATTTTGGCATCGAGGTGGACAAAGACTCGAATGGCATCCTCCAGGATGTCCATTGGTCAGCCGGCCTGGTCGGTTACTTCCCGACCTATACGCTGGGGAATCTCTTCTCTGCTCAGTTCTTCGCCAAAGCCAAGGCGGATATGCCGGACCTGACCAAGCAATTCGAGCGGGGTGATTTCTCCGGCCTGCTCAACTGGCTCAGGCAGAATATCCACCAGCATGGCGGCCGCTACCGGGCGAACGACCTGGCCCAGCGGGTAACCGGACAGACTTTGTCGCACAAACCGTTGATGGACTACCTCAACGCCAAATACGGCGAGATCTACGGTATCTAACGATCAACCGACTCCATCAAAAACCGGCCCGCTGTCAGGGCCGGTTTTTCTTTCCCCTTGTTTCCCGATTTTTCGCGTATAGATTATGGATGGGTATGCCCTTTATGCTCGACACCAACGGACGGGCGGCGTCGTCGCCCAGCGCCGAATTTGACCTACTGGTACTGCAGATCGAATCAGAGGAGAGGCGGAGCTTTGCGGCAATTCATCCTGTCGCGCCGGCGATGGAGCTCGAAATGATGCACCGCCAGATGGCATCCACGGCCAACGCGCTGGCTTCTCACCTGCGGATGCGAGAGATGCACTCAGCGATGTTTAAGGTCCACCGGAAGATCCACCAGCGGCACCAACTGGCCCTGCACCATTGTCGCTTGTTGCAGGTCAAGGTCAGGGGAGGGGCGTACGACGGAAGCGAGCTTGCCGACCTGCTCCGGGAGATCCGGATCTTGCTGGCCAGGATCAAACGCGAGAACGAATCTATTGAACGGGATCGAGCCAGGATCAAGTCAGAACATGACGCCTTTATGGCGTCACTCAGCCCCAGCTCTATGGATTGATGACACCCTTGTATATCAGATAGGGGATCAGGATATACAGGATGCTGTCTCGGATCAGATAGAAAAGGACGAACGCCAGAACAAATTTCCAGCCGAGCGCTTTCACCTCTTTCCAGGATTTCGGGAACTTCCAGTACCGCCTCCAGCCCGTCCTCGGCCTTGGATCTCTCAAACGAGCGCCGGCTATGTCAGTCGTCTCTTCCACTTCACCGTCCACTTTTTGGGGGATTTCCTTTTGGGGTTTAACAGATTCTGCGCGGAATGGTTTCAGTCGGCGGCTCAAATTTTCTGTCCTCCCTGGCCGCGGCATCTGCCGGAAACTACCGCGCGGAAGCGGTGTTTAAGGCATAACTATCTGACGATCCGGCCGTATCATGAAGATATTTGGTGGACGTCTGACCACACAGTAACGGACCAAAGTACGCGCTGATGCGATTTATTACCTTCGTTAGTATTGTCACCCTATCCATAGGGCTGCTGCAAGTATTCCTGCTCTGGGCATTTAATCGCGACTGGTGGCGCAAGCCCTGGATCCGCAGAACCTCGATCATTCTGCCGATCGCGACTTTGCTCGGTATGGGGCTCTGGGGACTCGGGGAATATTGGCAGAACGATTGGTTGGCCAGGCCCGGGATGGTGATCACCGCGCTGGCTTTTGTTCTGCAATTGGCACTTCTACTATCTCTCCCGATTTCGGGTGTTTTTCACCTGATCAATCGCGGTATCGATTTTGTGGTGAGACACCGCAAGACTGATACCGCGGTCGATTCCAATCGCAGAATTATCCTCAAAGGGATCGCCGCGGCCATTCCGCTCACGGCTGTCGCGTCAGCGGGAGCCGGATTCACACGTTCGTTTGGGACGATCAATGTTGACCTCAAGCCCATTGCCATAGACGATTTGCCTGCTGACCTCGACGGCTACCGGATATTGCATCTATCCGACACGCATCTACGGCATTACACCACGCTTGATGACCTGAGTGAGGTACTGGAGCGAGCGCGCGAACTCAAACCTGACCTGGTCCTCGTGACTGGGGATGTGGCTGACGATCTGCACCAGCTCCCCGATGCGCTGAAGCTTATCGAGCAGTTTAAGGCACCGGATGGACAGTTCGCTTCCCTCGGGAATCATGAGTATTTCAGAGGTGTGGAACAGGTCAGGCAGATCTTCGACCGGTCGGCGGTGCCGCTATTGGTCAATGACGGAACCAACCTGACGGTCGGTTCGACCCCGATCTTCATAGGGGGGATCGACGATCCTCGTCGCATGGGAGCCAAAGAAACCGAGTTCTTCCAGCGAACGATCGATGCAACGCTGGGGAAGTTGACCAGTTCCGGGTTCAAGGTGCTGATGAGCCATCGACCGGATGCCTTCGATTACGCCGCCTCACAGGGGATTTCGCTGACATTGGCAGGCCATACGCACGGCGGTCAGATCGGCTTTATGGGACGTTCCGTCTTCGAAACATACTGGTCAGATCGCTATCTCTGGGGGGAATACCGGCAGGGTCGATCGGTGCTGTACACCTCGTCGGGAGTCGGTCATTGGTTCCCGTTCCGCCTCGGTTGCCCGCCGGAAGCGCCGATCATTGAATTGCGCCGCGCGTGACACTCGCGCGAGATCGCTCGATCTTCCCTC
>JAMPYH010000012.1 GCA_023700785.1 Candidatus Zixiibacteriota bacterium | reverse complement strand
GCGCATAACAGGGGGACTGTCGGCCAGTGAAGCCCGCGAACCGCGTACGCCGGAAAGTCGGCGGTCAGGTCCGGAGTGGACGTAAACATGATCCCGGCGATATCGTCCGGCTGAAGTTCATTCTCCCGGACAAGGGCGACCAGCAGGTCACGGGTAGCCGAGGTTATCGCCTCTTTACTGTTGGCGTCCACTGTCACGGCGCCACGGATGCCTCGAACGGCCATCATGTTCTGTTTCCTCTGTTGCGCGGTACATAAAAAAACCCGCTCCCTTGCGGTGGCGGGTTCGGTCACTGCATGTCTTGCGGTCAGACAGTCATACCACCCACTACCGGGTAGAGCGCGTAATAATAGTAATAGCCGTATCGCTCGATATCGGCCGTCGCCACTCTGTTGATCTGACTGATCTGCACTACCATTGCGTCTTCTGTCTGGCTTTGCCGCCAGCGGCATTAGGGCTTTGTGGAATGACTGGGGGACTTTCGTCCCTACCCATCAAGTATAGCCGATTCCTCAATTTTGTCAAGGTGGATTCTGATAGTCCCTGTTCGGCCTTCGGAATCTGTTCGCTCCGTGCACAGTCAAAAAGAGATCGCCTCCCCGATAGCGAAAGGCAAGGGTCTCTTTCACTCGCCCCATAAAAAGGGGCCGGCTCTGGCCGACCCCGTTGGAAAGGAGGCAGTGAGAAATGAACCCGCCGCCTATTGCAGCAGGATCATCTTCTTCGTTTTCACTGTCTCCCCCGCCCGCAACCGGTAGAAGTAGATACCACTCGCGACCCGATTCCCCGCCTCGTCGTTCGAATCCCAGGAGACAGTGTGGCTTCCTGCGCCGAATTGCGAGTCGGCCAGCGTTCTCACCCGTTCTCCGAGGATGTTGTACACCTGCAGCGTCACCTGCGCCGGGGTCGGCAGGCTGAAGCTGATATCGGTGGTTGGATTGAATGGATTCGGGAAATTCTGCTCCAGCGCGATCTGAGCTGACAGATCCGGCGGCTCAGCTTTCGCTGCAGCCGTCGACGGCATGATCGCCTCTTGAAGCTGACTCGTTAAATAGACCAATCGATCAGCCGCGAAAGGATCAACATACCGCGACACATTGCGCGATACCCAGGTTTTAAATGACTCAAGAAGAGCGTTGGCGGCCGAACTGTTGCCGTGGGCCAGAAGTTTCTGCACCACCCAGATATCCGCCTGCCAATTGGTGACATTCTGCCCCTGCGAGAGGAGTCCGATGGCCGCGTACTGTTCCACAACATCATGCAAGAGTCGCACGCCGGCGATCGGATCGGACATTTGAGCCAGGTCCAGCAGTCGGCCGGTGCTGTACGCCGTCACCGGCGAATTGGCTACAAAATGATCCTTAACGACGGTATAGACCGGAATTTCGGTCATGGTGATATTGGCGATATTAAATCCAGGGATCTGGCCGACAAAGCCCACCACCGCGTCGGATGTTGTCACCGTGTAGCTTCCCGCCGGGTCGATCGGTTGTCCGTTGATACGGATCGACGAATAGTCAACTCGCGCGCCAGGAACACCCGAAGAATTGTACGCGTACGCGATATTGGAGCCGTGCAGAATGAAATCCTCTGAATAGGGAAGGTTATAGACCGCGAACTCAAGTCCAGCCATGAGTGACATGCCATCGGTCTCGAATGTCACCAGCTTTAGCCCGAGCCCGGTCACTTCATCAAAGCCATACGGCACTGCCTGAAATATGTCCATCCCTCTTACTGCGCCTTGGTAAATGGTCTGACTGCAGAACCCTTGCGGCTGGAATGCGATATCGGTGCCGGTGGTCTGGCGAAACGCGTCGGCGATCAGATTACCCATCGGCGTATCCTGGAAAAAGCCGCTGCCTCGCGGCTTGGTGATCTCAACCGCCGCTTCAGCCAGATCCTCAGTATAGACCGGCCCAAACCGAGGATCCGCCTCTATTCCGGCCACCAGCGCCTGGATCTGAGCGGCAACCTCGGGAACCTCCGGCACAGATTGATCGATCGTAATCGGCGCGTAAGAGAATTCCAGAATATCGCCGCCTTCGACAACAATGGACGTTCGCCCGACATGCGCGCCGAATTCGCCGGCGCTGACGATCTTAACCCCGTTGATCTCGACCGCTTCGGTGAAAAGCGTGTGCGAGTGCCCGCCTACGATGATATCCGCGCCGCTGGTCATCTCCGCCAGCAGGCGATCAAACTCGAATCCGATATGCGTCAGCAGTATGACGACATCGCAGCCGTGTGCGTTGAGCGTGTCGATCCAGCGCTGGGCTTCGCCGAGAGCCGGGAGCACGACAACCGGACCAGGGTTTGAGATCTGGTTGGCGCTCTCAGTCAGCAGGCCGACTATGCCGACTTTCGTGTTGCCGTATTGCCTGATAGTGTACGGCTGGACAAAAAATCCAAGGGTCGGCTCGCCGCTCAAATCGAGGTTTGCGCACAAGAGCGGAAGCTCAGGATCCGGAAAGCCGGCGGCGTCCAGCATATACATCAGCGTTGATGGATATAAGTCGAACTCATGGTTCCCGAGCGCGACAGCGTCGTATCCGACCGCTTTCATCAGACTCAGTTGTGGAATACTGAGATACTTCTGAAACATAAAATCCCCCACCGAGAAATCCCCCGCGTCGAGCACCAGCGTGTTCGGCGACTGCATTTTGGTCATGCCGATCACCGCGGCAACACGCGCGAAACCACCCCATTGCCAGTTTCCGGACGCGTCCTTCGGACCGTACGGCATCAAGTGGGCGTGCAGGTCATTCGTATGCAGAATGACCAGCGAGTCTGGCTGGGCCAGCGCGAGACTCGCCCCCACCAGCAGCAGCACCATCGTTATAACGACTTTTCTCATCTGTCTCCCTCCTCGCGGGTCGCCCCGCGAAATGGTTTAGTTGGAAGTTTGAGCGCAGCCGTAAGACTGCGATGAATTGTCATCCGTAAAATGAATCATCCCGCGATCGACTCCCCCCTTCGCACCGTCTGCAAAAACGTGCCAAAGCGTTTCATCTCCTCGAGCCGACACGAATAAACCAGCCGATCCTCGAATACCGTCAGATCGGGGCAACTATCGCACATGTTCTGCCGACCGTCCGGCAGACAGTCGACCGGCTGAATGAACATGATCGATTGGAAATGGAGTTTCTTAAAGAGCCTGAAAGGATTCCTGGAGAGATATCCCAGATAGCGCGCCGTGATCTTGCGCATTCCAGCGTCCAGCGGCCATAACAGCCACGCCGCCGACCGGCCGCGCGTCATTGACTTGGGCGTTCCATACGAAAGATACCGATCATTAACAAAGTGGTAGGCCGCCATCGACAACTCCACCACTTTCGGCCCGATATATCCAAGGATGGTTTGCGTATTCCCCAATCTGACAGTCAACAGCCACTTCAGAGAGTCCGGTTCTTCCGTGCCGTTAATATAGGCAGAGGGAGCGAACTCCGGTTCGGTCTCACGCATCAACTTTACCAGGTCTGTGGACTTAATGTCTATCCGCCGCTTGCTGTCGGAGTGATACCAAAGCGATTGCCAGTCTACTTTTTTGCCCCCCGCGTACCAGTCGAACGGCATATCAGGGATCACATGGCGGAAACAGATGAAAACCATCGTGTGAACGATATCGATATGTTCCTGCGCCCATTTCACCATCCCCGGCAGATACCGGACATTCTCGTCATAGACAGTCGCGTTAAACGCGCAGGCGACACCGCCGACCGACGCGATCATTCGGGCGTACTGCAGTCGGAGTTCGTTCAGTTCCAGCTCGTTGGCGTTGTGCCATTTTCCGCCCCGCCCCTGATTGGAATCGACATGAATGGTAATGCCAAAGACACCGGCGTCCTTCAACTCCCGTAGAAGCTCCGGTGAAAGTGCCTGGCCATTGGTGTTGAGGATCGGTTTGAATCCGCGCCGCCGCACTTCCCGCACCAATTCGACTATCTGTGGATAGACCAGCGGGTCGCCGCCGGCGATAGAGATGGCGTCCGATTTTCTCAGACGCTCGAAGACATCAAGGTCATGGCAGACCTCTTCCCAGCTCTTATGGCCGGCGGTATCCTGACGATAACAGCCATCGCAGGCCATATTGCAGACCGATGTTGGCTCCAGCCAGGAGATGCCGTTATCCGCGAGGTTCCAGGGGAGCCGATAAAGCTTCCGATGTTCTACGATCTGAGCCGACATGTTGCCTCCTTGGACGCAACGTCAGTCGCTCTGCGCGTGTAAATCGATGAAAATCTTCGGACAGAAAGACAGGATAAGCGACTCATCATAGGTGATTGCGTCCATTATGTCAATGGGTTATTACCTCTCGGCGAGAGAGAATGCGAAATGGATGCCGGCTGACCGGATTCGGCGACGAGCCACCAACCTATTGTGTGATAGCCCCTTGAGCCAGAAGGAAGAAAATTGAGAACTTAGGGATGGCTAGAAAGTATGCGGGAGACGATTGCTACCGCTTGAACGGGGTATCCATTTAGATACCCCACGTGGACTTAAGTTCGAATACTCGCTAAAGATCGGTTGTGGGTCAGAGCACGATCTTTCGGATCTGTCGGATCGCTCCCAAATGGTACGCGCTGTGGACTGCGATTCCCAACACGCCCCCGAGACTCCGTTCGTCGTTCCAGTCCGGAACCGCTTGAAGCAATTCCACCAGACCGCGATAGGTGGACTTCAGTCGCTGCTGGATCACTCCCCATTCCGCTTCAGTCAGAGGTCGCACCGACCAACTCTTCCCCCAGTCAATACCGCTCACATCCTTGCCTGTAATGTAGTCATGCAGCACATCAAGATAGAAGCAGGCATGCTCCAGGTGGGCCGCGATCGATGTCCCGCCTGGAACTACCGGCCGCGATGCCTGCTCGGCGCTCATCTCCGCGACTGTCTGGATCAGCGACGTATCCTTATCCAATGCGATCCCCTGAGTTCGCTCAAACAGTTCCTCCAGCACCGCAAACAGTTGCACTTTGAAAAAGTCTGATTCTATCGGCCTGCTCATCTCGATCACTCCTTCTCTCAACGTTCCGGCTGATTTTTCTATTTCCTTTATAAACGCATGCTCGGCCAATAAGGTGCGAGGCGCGCTCATAATGTGAGACCCAAGCCGCAGGAACTTCTCTTGCGAATTTAAGCCGATTCGGTTACCTTCACGCAGAGGCCGGCAGGAACAACCGCGCCGCACTATTTCTATGAGTAACTTCAACTTACTAGCCCAGCAGACGCTCGACTCGATCAATATCCCGATCCTCCTTGTCGATTCGCGGCTCAGGATGGTCTTTTGGAATCTCGCGCTTCGAGACTTGATGATTCAGCTCGACTGGCCGTTGAACGACCCGATCGGCAAACCCGTTCAGGAGATCTTCAGCTTTTTGCCGCGGCGGGCCACCCAGGAGATCCGAACTGTCTTTGCCACCGGAGAGCCGATCTTTACCGAATCGACCAACACCTTTAAGGGACTTACCTCAACCATGGAGGTCAGCATCCATCCGATCCGGGGCGCGGCTAAAGTCACCGAGGTTGTGATCATGCTGCGGGAGGTTTCGCGAGAACGGGAAACTCAGCGCGCCCTCGTGGAGTCGCAGGAACGCTTCCGCCTGCAATTTGAGTCCATCCCCGTTCCGACCTTTACCTGGGAAGCGAGAGGCGACGACTTCATTCTGGTCGGGTTTAACCAGGCCGCGGAGCAGTTCACCAAGGGTCAGATCGGCAAGATCGTCGGCAGATCCGCTTTCGAACTGTACGGCAAAGACTCCGACATTGTCCGCGACCTCAGGGAATGCCTGACCTCCCGGACACTCCAAAAACGCGAGATGCGGTATTCGTTCAAGTCGATCCAGGGGAGTTTATATGTTAGCGCCTATTACGTATTCATTCCCCCCAATCAGGTCCAGGCGCATGCGGTTGACCTGACCGAGTACAAACTCGCCGAAGAACGGCACCGGGTGGCTCATGAACAGCTCGAAGTACGGATCCAATCGCGCACCAGGGAATTAGCTGAAGCCAACGAATTGCTGAAACTCGAACGTGAGACGCTGGAGCGCAAAACCCAGGTCCTGCAGGAACTGATCAAACAAGTAGCGGAAAGCCGACACCAGGCCGCCCTGCAAATTCAGTCCAATATCGACCGCGTGGTGGTGCCGCTGGTGGAACACCTCGAAAAGAAGATTGACCAGCGCTACCGCGAGAATCTGGCACTCATTAAACAAAACCTGCAGGAAATAACCTCTCCGCTGGTTTCCACTCTCGAACAGAAATTCCGCCACTTGACCCCACAGGAGATCCAGATCTGTAGCCTGATACGCCGTGGATACTCAAGCAAAGAGATCGCGGAACTGCGCTCAAGTTCAGTTCAGACGGTGCTTACACAGCGAAAAACCATTCGGAAGAAGCTTGGACTGGCGCACCAGGATACCAATTTGGCCACTTACCTCACCTCTCTTCCCCTGGATGTAGGTGATAATTCGACATCGTTTCCATAACGACCAACTAATGCGTTGTTAAACAATTAGTTATGTTGTTAACATCGACTAACTGACGCATATTGTCCACTATTCATATAGGGTACGCGCCATACCCTATATATACCCCAAAATACGCTATTGCGAAAACGTACTTCTTAACCGATTATTGGGCGCAAGCGCCGGGGTCAATGTAGACCATCTAGGGCTTCATCTCGGCACCCTACATTAAGCTGGCGCCCTAAATTAGAGTCCGCACCGGCAGATTTGCAGTTTCCCCCTCCCCCCCTGCATCTCTCCGTGGTGGACTCTTTTTTTGTGCCCCGTTTCGCCTAGATCGATTCTGCGCTGAATCGCGAGATCGCGCCGGTCCGGAGATTTCGTCGATAGATCTGAATAAAGAAGAAGTACCCCCCAAACAGATAGGCTATCGCCAACGCAGCGCCGGAGATCAGGTTGGTCCAGAGCAAAGATGAGTCGGCGTTACCTGCCAGCAATGCCCGCATGCTTTCAAACACATACGACGCCGGTATCAGCCGTGCGATAAATTGAAAGAACTCAGGCAAGGTCGCGATCGGGTAATACACGCCAACAAAGACCGACAGCAGGAACGGTATCGGCCACCCGAGCCACTCCGCGGTCGGCCCGAAGCGAAATATCACCCCGGAGACAAATATCCCCATTGCCGCGCCAAACAGGAACAGGATCCCCATGAACGGGATCGTCAACAGCCCGATTCTCAAGACATCATAGCCGAACGCCAGCCCCGCGAGCAGCACCATCGCGCCAAAGCCAAGCAACCCCGTGGCGATACTGGTCAGCACCAGGCCGCTCAGATATTCACTCAACGTGAGCGGCGACGCGAAGTAGTTGATGAAGTTCTGGCTCCAGACATCCTCGAGGAAGCTGGTCATGACCCCCTGCTGAATGCGCGCCGCGAACTCAAAGAATATTATCGCGCCGAGAATGACCGTTACGAAGCTGAAGGTCTCTTCGCCAAACGAGATCAGGTATTTTCGGACAAACCCCCACTGGATAACATCGATCAGCAACCAAAGAAAGACCGACGCCAACCTCGTGGGGTTCCCCCGTATCAGATACACCTGGCGGAGAAAAACCGCGTAAATGCGTGATAGCGCCATATCGTTACTCCCCCAGCGAGAGCGGCTCCCGCGCGACCGCGATAAACAGTTCATCAAGATCGTTTTTACCGTATTCAGCGGCCAGTTTGCGCGGATCGCCGGACAGCAGGATCCTGCCATGCGACAAAAACATCACGCTGTCGCAGACCGCCTCGATCTCGCGCATATTATGCGAGGTCCAGAGCACCGCCGCGCCGCTCGACCTGACATACGCGAGGATCTTCTCTCTCACCGATTGCGCGACGCTCGGATCCAATGAAGCCGTCGGTTCGTCCAGCAGGAGCAGCTTTGGCCTGTTGATCACCGCTTTGGCCAGACTAAGACGGCTCAGTTCGCCCGAGGACAGCAAACCTGCTTTGGAATCCGCGAAGCGTTCCAGGTCGTACTCGACCAGAAGATCCTCCACTCGGTTTTTCACCTCGCTGACACCGTAGATCATCGCGAATACGGTCAGGTTCTGTCGGATGGTCAGATTGAGCGGGACATGCGCGTACACCGCGGCGAAATTGATCTGCCGCGCGATCTTGGAGCGATGTTTCCCGAGATCTTTGCCGAAGACTTCGATTGTTCCTTCGGTCGGTTCAAGCAGACCGAGGATCATATTGATGGTGGTTGATTTTCCCGCCCCGTTCGGGCCAAGCAGACCGATGATCTTCCCCGTGTCGATCGCAAACGATATATGATCGACCGCGGTAAGTTCACCGTACCGCTTGGTAAGGTCGTGGATGTTGAGCGTTGGAGTTGCGTTCATGGCACTGGCAGAGGCAACATCGGTTCACCCGAGCGGACGGGCAAAAAAAGCTGGGAGACAGGGATTCGAACCCCGATTCTACGGTCCAGAGCCGCATGTCCTACCGTTGGACGATCTCCCAGTAAATGGTCACGCGACGAGTATTGGCTCGCCAAGTCCGCCCAATATAGTGTCACAACCCCATTTGTCAAGCTGGCAGTTGGAACGACTATATTGAACGTAAGCGCTTGTCAGACTGAATGATGATCGGCAGAAAGCGGCCGCGCTTTACTTGCTGTGCGTTGACCGTTTCCCCCGGAATTGACGGATCAGCAAGGCCATCCCTTCGATGCGAAAAGTAGCTCTCGTTTTGGTGACGCGGTTCCGCATCCCCAGACTTCGCCCACGCAAGATCTCAACCCGTTTGACGTCGAAGCTGGTTCCGGTCGTGGTCAGCCGGATCTTTTCTGAGACCGGCAGGATCGACGCCACATCACCGACTGAGCTCAGGATCGTCGCTGAACTGTCGAACAGCAGTTGCACCTCGTACTTTGCGTTCAATAAGCGAATTCGCGGCTTGTACTTGCCGGCGTTCTTGCGCGCCGCGACCAGCAGGAGCAGAAAGTTCCCCAGCATCTGGTCAGGTTCGCCGTACGACGGCTGCACGATGTCGATATTCTTCGCGCGACGTGCCAGGCAGTAGTCCAACGCGAGCTCGGCGTCGGTCTTGTCTTTCTTGATCGGATAGCGCTCGACTTGAGTGGTGCGCGGAAGGTTGGCCGGCATCTTGCCGATGGAATCAAAATCGCCGATGAGAAGATCGGGGAACAGGCAGGCCGCCCGAAAGAATCGATAGCCGCCATCCACCGCGACTTTGTATCTGCCGCGACAGAGGCGCTGGTAGAACGGAAGATCCGTTTTCCCATACCGGCCATTAAGAAAGAGCACGCAGTCCCGCATGTTACTTTGACTCGCGAAGCGCGACTGTCCCGGCGCCGATGAGCGCGGTTTTTTCTTCGATCACGATGGAAACCGGCATGCGCGCCAGCAGTGATTCCATCTTGCCGCGTTTGATAAACCGCTCCATGAATCTCCCCTGATCCAATAGCGTGATGATCTGCGGGCCGATCAGGCCGCCGATGAATATGCCGCCGAGCGTCATCCCCTTGAGCGCGAGATTGGCCGCTTCCGACGCGTAACAATCTATAAAGATATCCAGCGTCTGCGTGGCGTCGGCGTCTTTGCCGGACAACGCCCGCTCGATCAGCGTCCCCGGTTTGTCGATCGCCTTTTCAAACCAGAGCGCGGGCGGTTTGCCGTGGGAGTCGAGCACAAAATTGTATATCCGTTCCAGGCCCTTCAGGCTGACCACATCCTCCACTTCCACATTTCCCAATTCAGAGTAGAGATACTCCCAAAGTTCCATCTCGCGCTGACTGGATGGCGCGAACCCCGCGTGGCCGCCTTCGGACGCGTACGGGTACCAGACATTCTCATGCACCTGGATCAAAGCCTCGCCAAGTCCGGCGCCGGCAGCGATCAAGCCGACATTGCCGTTCTTCTGCTTTGCTCCCTGGTTGATCACATAGTAGCGATCTTCCTTTATCTGCGGGAGACCGTGCGCCAGCGCGACAATATCGTTAAGCAGTTTGACTTTGCCGATCTTGAACTGCTCTTGAATGGTTGACGCGGTCAACAGCCAGGGAAGGTTGGTGGTGCGCACTTCGCCATTGATCACCGGCCCCGCCACCCCAAAACAGGCCTGCTTGATCGGCGTCGTATTCTTTTTGAGATAGAGATTGAGGATCTGCTCGAAGTTGGTGAAATCCCTGCTATTATAGATGACCTGATTGACCAGCTTGATCCCCCCCTCGATCTCGTTCACCCGCGCCAGTTCAACCGTCGCGCCGCTGATATACCCTGCTAACATCGCTTAATAGTCCCTCGAGCCTGATCCGGGTTGAGTTTGTCGGCTGCCGCCTGGTCCAGAAGCCAGATCGTCTCGGCGGCTTCCACCCGTCTCGCCGGAAGCATATCCGACTCAAACTCCGCTGACAAGACCTTTTTGATCGCGTCCGCCTTGTCGGCGCCGGTGGCGAGAAAAACTGCGGTCCTGGCGGCGTTGAGCATCCGCAGCGTGAATGTCAGCCGATGACTTTGCTTCAATCCAACAAACGGCGACGCGACCAGTTTTCTCTCCGAGTTTCGCCAGTCATGATCCGCAAACAGCGAAGCTGTGTGACCGTCAGGACCGATCCCCAGCAGCACCAGATCAAACCGCGGTACCTCGGTGTCGCCAATTTCGGCGACCGCGCGCATCTCGTGCTCGTATCGAAGAGCCTCGGCCTCAAGACTTTTCGCCTCTCCCCGCAGACGATGGACGATCTCGCTCTTCAGGTTCAATGGCTCCAACAGCCCAACCCGCGCGGCTCGATAATTTGATTGATCCGAATCCGGCGGCACCGCCCGTTCATCGGAAAAGAAGATCTCGGCGCGGTGATTCAGCAATTCGGCGACCTTAGGTAGATCCCGCAACTGCGCATACATTGATCGCGGAGTGCTGCCGCCCGAAAGCGCGAGCAGGAACTTCCGCTCCTCCTCGTGTTCCGCCAATCTCTCATAAACAAGACGCGCCGCTGCCTTGGCGACAGCGGCGGCGTCAGCGTAGATCTGGATCGTGATCACGGACGTCCATTTACTCCAGCACGACCGCGGTTCCGGCCGCGGAGACCATCAGCATCGAGCCTGACCCGACAGTTTCATAATCCAGGTCAACCGCGATGACGGCATTCCCGCCCAGTTCCTGCGCCTGAAGCTGCATCTCCTGCAGGGCGATCGTCTTGGCCTTCTGGAGTTCCCGCTCGTACGCTTCAGAGCGGCCGCCGACTATATCACGGATTCCGGCGAAGATGTCTTTGAAGATATTCGCGCCGAGGATCGCCTCGCCGCTCACCAGTCCCAGGTACTTGACGACTCTCTTTCCTTCAACTGTATTCGTGGTCGTGATCAACATTGAACGCTCCTTAATTGACTTGTGATACTCTACGAACGTCGCGCGCTAATGTTGCGCTATCCGGTCCAGCGCGTCCACTACCGCCGCGTATTCGGCGAACTCCGAACCATCCTGCATCGCCTCTACCAGGTAACTCGACAACGGCATACCGCTCGACCTATGCCATAAATGCGCGTTGCCAAAACTGGCGGCGAACTCGCCGGCGGCAGGGTTCGTTATCGACGCGACAGCTCCATCTGAGAACTGGATCTCGGCGATCCGGGTGGTATCTTCCTGCTCGACCATCTCTATCTCAACCTGGTACTCCCGGTATGCCGCGATTATGCGATTTTTCTGCTGGCGTGGATGCTCGCTCCGCAATCTGGCCAGCAACCACCCGGCCAGCAGGTCGGAACATCTATCCACTAAAGGTGCCGAGTAGAGGCGAATATTGGTCGGCCGCGCATTACAATCGCTCGCGTTTACTCTTCCCAGCAATTCGCCGATGAGCTCGCGGACAGGCAATGTGGTGTACCATCGAAGCGGCAGATAGCGTTTTTCCAATCGTCCGCTCGGCACCACGCCCGCGTTGACATAGTAGTAATCGGACAGTTCGAGAATAGTCTTGTCAAACTGCGGCGTGGTCTGGTACGCCCGTAGATCGACCGTGATCACCGGCACCGACCCGACCAACAACGAGCGTAGCGCGCCGGGGAGAAAGTCGATCCGGCCGATATCCGCGAGCAGTTCAACCACCTCAAAGCAGCGGATCGTGCCCGATTCAGCATCCCTGCTGCAACTGGTGCGAACAAACGCCGAGTACGCTCCCTGGAGTTCATCCACTACCAGAAGGAAGACCCGGGACGGATACCTCAGCGCGACCTCATTGGCGAGCTGTTCCGCCTCGGGCCGAGCCAGCGCGTCGGTAACCACCAGCATATTTGAGAGGCAGATCTTGGCGATCGGCATCTCGCTTTTGTACCCGGCGGAGGCCTGCTGCCAGATCTCGCTCAGTCGTTTCTCAATTTTCTCGGCGTTAAGCTCAAGATGGCCGCCATCAAAAGTCAGCTCCGGTTGAGTGTCGCGGCGCGCGCTCATAAGCGAAGCCACTCCCTGCCGTCACGCGCGAGCAGCGACTCAGCCGCTTCCGGCCCCCAGGTTCCAGCTTCATAGATGTGCAGCTCAGAGGACGCGAAGTTCTCGATGATCCGGTCCACCAGCCGCCAGGACAGTTCAACTTCGTCTTCGCGCGCGAACAGCGTCGAGTCGCCGGTCAGAGCGTCGAGAATGAGCCGCTCGTACGCTTCCGATGTCGCCGCCTCAAATGCGCTCGAATACATGAAGTCCATTCGCACCGGCAAGATGCGCACTTCCTGCCCCGGCATCTTCGCCTGGAACGAGAGGGTGATCCCTTCCTGCGGTTGTATCCTGAAGCGCAGGATATTCGTGTCACCGTTTGACCCATCTGTTCGATCAAACAACAAGTGGGGCGGCGCCTTGAAAACGATGCCGACCTCGGTCACTCGTTTGGGCAGCCGCTTGCCGGACCGTAAATAGAACGGCACTCCCGACCAGCGCCAATTGTCGATAAAAAGCTTCATCGCGACATACGAATCAGTCATCGAATTGGATGGAACCGACTCTTCCTGTCGATATCCCTGCACCGCTTCGCCGCCTATCGAACCGGGGCCGTACTGCCCTTTCACAATAGACTGTTTGAGCAGCTCATCCGGCATTTGGCGGAGCGACCGAAGTACTTTCACTTTTTCATCCCGTATCGCGGTAGCGTCAAACGCCGCGGGCGGCTCCATCGCGATCAACGTGAATACCTGCATGATATGTGATTGGATCATGTCGCGGATGATGCCAACCTCGTCAAAATACCCCGCCCTGGTTCCAACGCCGAGCGATTCGGCCACCGAGATCTGTACATGGTCGATATACCGTCGATTCCACAGCGGCTCGAAGATCGAATTCGCCAAACGGAACACGAGAATATTCTGAACAGTCTCTTTTCCCAGGTAATGGTCGATGCGATAGACCTGCCGCTCCGCGAACACAGAGTGAATGATCCGGTTCAGCTCTTTGGCCGACTTTTGATCATGGCCGAACGGCTTTTCCACCACGATCCGCGACCACGGCTCGTGCTCCCCATGTTCCGACACCAATCCGGCCGTCTGCAAGGCGCAGATTATCTTGGGAAACGCGTCGGGAGGTGTGGCGAGATAGAACATGATATTCTGCGGCGCGCCCAATGCCAGGGACGATTGCGCCACTCGCTCCTTGAGCCGCTGATACCCGGCGTCTTCCTCAAAACTCCCCGCCACATACTGCAACGAAGCCAGGAATCGCTCGAGGAGCTCCGGGTTCTCCGACTGGCGTCGCGAGTGCGCTTCTATCGCCGCGCGCATCTCGGCGCGGAACCGCGCGTCCGTCTTCTCCCGCCGAGCGTATCCGATCACCGTAAACGGCCGACTGAGGAATCCATCGAGATACAGGTTGAACAGCGCGGGGATCAACTTCCGTTGCGTCAGGTCCCCCGTGGCGCCAAAGATCACCAATGTAAACGAGCCGGCTTGCTTGGCTCGCATAAACCGGCTCACGAATGGATTCCCGAATGTCTCGGCGGTCACACTCATTTCCGCTTCCCTTTGGTCGGCTTACTTGTGTCAGGCTCTCTCTCTTTAACCGCATGACCGCCAAATTGGTTGCGCAACGCCGCCAGAACTTTCGCGGAAAATGACTCCTCCTGGCGCGAACGGAACCGTGCCATCAACGCGTAGGTCAAGGCCACCGCCGGTACATCCTTATCCATCGCCTCGCGCACTGTCCAACGTCCTTCCCCTGAATCTGCTACATACCCCGTTATCTTCTCCAGATTCGGATCAGCCTTGAACGCTCGTTCGGATAACTCAAGCAGCCATGACCGCACCACCGACCCCTGATTCCAAAGGTGGCAGATATCCGCGAGATCCAGTGTGTATTCCGAACTCTCAAGCAGCTCAAATCCCTCGGCATACGCCTGCATCAGACCGTATTCGATCCCGTTATGGATCATCTTGACATAATGCCCCGCGCCGGATTCGCCGCAATACCGGTAACCGTCGGCCGGAGCGAGCGTCTTGAAGATCGGCTCAGCCTTCTGATATGCCTTTTTATTCCCCCCGATCATCATGCAGTATCCGTTCTCAAGTCCCCAGACACCACCCGAAGTTCCGCTGTCCAGCAGCGCGATCTCCCGAGCTTCGAGCTCCGCCGCGCGACGTTTGGTATCGTGATAATTTGAGTTGCCGCCGTCGATGATCGTATCCCCCTTGCTCAAGTGTTTGGCGACATCATGTATCACGGCTTCGGTTATCTTTCCCGACGGCACCATCACCCAGACGATCCGCGGCGCGCGAAGTTTGCCCGCGAGATCAACGGTCGATTTCGCCGCGATCGCGCCCAGCGCGGTGACCGTTTTGATCGCTTTGGGATCGGTATCATAGACGACGACATCATGGCCACCCCGCCGCAGGCGCGTCACCATATTCGCGCCCATCTTTCCCAGCCCGACAAAACCAATTCTCATATTATTACTCCGGTATTTTTCCCGATCTTCTGGATACGCGCGGCGACACTGGCCGCGTCCATGCCGAGCAGTGTGTAGAGATCGTCAGGCTTCCCGGACGACGCGTAGTGCGGCACGCCGATCTTGGTCAACTGCGTCGCGAGTCCAAGTTCGAACATTCGGGCCGCGATAGCCGTCCCCAACCCGGTTTTGACATTGTGATCCTCCAGCGTCACGATATGCCGATAGCCTGCCAGCATCCGAAGGTCATCTTCATCCAGGTCGCTCCAATCCGATACCGACACCAGCGTGATCCGATTCCCTTCGTCCTTCAGCATATTCCACGCCTGCATGGCGTAGGGGAGCATATTTCCCGACGAGACCAGCGCGATCTCTTCTCCCTTGCGGATCACTTCCATCCGGCCGTATCGATAGGTATATCCCTCGCCAAAATAAGGTGAACCATCCTCGCGGAGCACAGTTGGCACCACCGCGCGCCCCATGAACACCCCGAACGAGCCGGGGTGACTCAACACGTAGCGTACGATCTGGTCTGTCTGATTGGGATCAGCCGGCGTTATCACTTTCCAGCCAAAAGTAGAGTTCAGCAGCGCGAAATAATCAATACACTGGTGGGTCTTCCCATCCTCGCCGACATTCACGCCGGTATGCGTGCAGAACAACTTCAGATTGGCATGATTGATATCATTCAATCTTGCCTGGTTGTACGTTTCATCAACGCCGAATACGCCGAAATCCGACCAGACCGACAGCGCTTGTTCGGTCGAGAGAGCGCCGGCCGTGGCCGCGGTCCCATGCTCAGTTATCCCCATCTGGAAGAAGTTCCGCGGGAACTTCTTGTCGAACCCGTCAGTCTTGACCGACTTCGAGAGGTCGCAGTCAAACACGGCCATGGTGAATCCGGGTCTCCCTATGTTCGCCTCGGCCACAGAGATGAGCGCTTTCCCCCATGCGGAGCGATTGTCCGACTTGTCGTCTGCCTTGTATCGGATCGGCGCTCCGGTGTCAACGGATATGTACGTGTGCGCCGGTGGATCAAACTGCGGCGGCGGACCCTGTTTCCGTCGCTCCATCAACTGGTCGAGATCATCCTCGATCCCGCCCAATTCAACAAACGCTTTGCGCGCCTGATCCGGTTTGAGCGCCGCGCCATGATACTCGGCATCGTTCTCCATGAACGACACGCCCTTTCCCATGACTGTCTTCGCGAGGATCATCACCGGCGCGCCGCTGTTGTGATAGGCTGTGTGGAACGCGCGATAGACCGCCTTAAGGTCATGCCCGTCGATCTCGATCACCTGCCAGCCGTCTGATTCCCATCCCGCTTTGATATTCTGCGGCATGATCTCCGCGACATTCCCCGATATCTGGAGATGGTTGTAGTCAACTATCGCCGTCAGTCTGTTCAGTTTGAATTTTACCGCCGCTCGCCGCGCCTCGGCGATCTGCCCCTTCTGCTGCTCGCCGTCACCCATCAGGCAAAACGAATGGAAGTTGAGCCCCTTCAGGCGGCTATAGATCGCTTTGCCGACCGCGACCGAGAGACCCTGCCCGAGGTTCCCCGTATCCCACTCGATCCCCGGCACTGTTTTCTCGACATGTCCTTCGAACGGCGAACCCGCCTGGCGGAATCCATGCAGCGCCGGATAGACATCGAAAAATCCGGCCGACGCCAGCCCGACATACGCGCCGGGTGAAGTGTGACCGTGAGAGACGATAATGCGATCCCGATCATCCCGATACGGCTGTTTCGGATCAACCTTCGCCATGTGATACGCCACCAGGTAACATTCCAGCGACGACATTGAGCCGCCCGGATGTCCCGATGCCGCGACCGTGGTCATCTTGATGATATTGCCACGCGCTATCCGCGCGATCTCGGTCAGGTTTTTGAACCATTCGTCTGACAGCTCTCGCTGTCCAAAGCCACGCCAGGAGTCAAACATGTTTGCTTATCTGTCCTTTCACTTACTCAAGATCGAATCCACAATACGATATACCTGCTCCAGACCGGCCGACGGCGAACCATCGAGTTCGATCACCACGGTCGGGAGCTTTCGCTTGATTAGCGCCCGTGAATCGCCGATCGCCTGCGCGGTGATAAGCTCGCCGAAACCGAACGGCTGGTTCGGGATCGGCAGCCTGCCGTGATCCGCCCGCGTGAGAACAAGGAACATTCCGTCCGGCGCTCCCCCTTTATATAATTGCCCTATTGAATGCAGGAAGCGTGGCCCATAGCCGCGAAGCGTGGCGCACCTGGTCCTGTCGCGAATGAGCTCGCGAATCCGGGCAAGCATCAGTTCAGTTCGCTTGTCTGATTTGAAATAATTCAGGATCGCGACATACCGCGGCGGCTTCGCGTTGGCAAAGAGATCAGTCAACGACTGTTCAAGCGGATCTCCCGACGCTTTCCCCGTCAGCGAGAGCAAAGTCAGATCACGCGACGTCTTCCCCTTCGCGAGCGGGAATCGTTTTGACCTGCTGTATGTCTCGAGGATCGACTTGGTATTCTCTTTGCTCTCGGTGACATTCGGTTCATCAAACGGATTGATCTCCATCAGCCAGCCGGCCGCGGCGGTAGCGGCCTCCCAAAGCAGGAACTGCCCGCCCAGCGAGGCGAAGGAATCAATAGTGATATCAACTGCCGGGGCGCGGAGCATCAACAGTTCACGGCGAAGATCCTGCTGACCTTTGGGTGACTCTTTCGACATCCGCAGGAAAACGAACATTCGGTCCGGACCATAAGCCGTAACTTTGCCGCTCGGCTCAGCCTC
>JAMPYH010000011.1 GCA_023700785.1 Candidatus Zixiibacteriota bacterium | reverse complement strand
TTTCGCGGGGATGAGGCGGACGAGAAGTCTGCCACTCACCGGATCTTGGGTCCCAGCTTTCGCGGGGATGAGGCGGAATCAAGTCAGCGCGGCATTCTCATAGCTTGTTAGTAAAGATCAAGTATATCTCTCAATAGACCGTGCAGAGTGGCGGCCATGGGTGGCTGCTCACTGAGCAAATAGGTCGCGATAAATTATAAGTAATTTATCGATTAAGCCGCACGAGCTATTAGTATCACTCGACTGAACGTATTACTACGCGTACATCTGTGACCTATCAACCTGGTCATCTTCCAGGGCTCTTTAGAGACTTTACAGTCTGGGAAACGTAATCTTGGAATGGGCTTGGTACTTAGATGCTTTCAGCACTTATCCCTTCCCAACGCAGCTACCCTACGATACAACTGGCGTCATAATAGGTGCACTGGAGGTTGGTTCAACCCGGTCCTCTCGTACTAAGGTCAAATTTCCTCACGTTTCCTGCGCCCGTATCAGATAGGGACCGAACTGTCTCACGACGTTCTAAACCCAGCTCACGTACCACTTTAATTGGCGAACAGCCAAACCCTTGGGACCTTCTCCAGCCCCAGGATGTGATGAGCCGACATCGAGGTGCCAAACCCCCTCGTCGATATGAACTCTCGGAGGAGATAAGCCTGTTATCCCCAGAGTACCTTTTATCCGTTAAGCGACGGCATTTCCATGCACAACCGCCGGATCACTAACACCTGCTTTCGCACCTGCTCGACTTGTAGGTCTCGCAGTTAAGCTCCCTTGTGCGTTTACACTCTAAAGCCGATTACCACCCGGCTTGAGGGAACCATTGCGCGCCTCCGTTACATTTTGGGAGGCAACCGCCCCAGTTAAACTACCCGCCTGACACTGTCCCTGAGCCAGATTCATGGCTCGAGGTTAGAAGCTCGATAGCATGAGGGTGGTATTTCACCGATGACTCCACCGACCCTAGCGGGCCAGCTTCAACGTCTCCCACCTATGCTACACACACGGTACCAAACACCAATGTCAGGTTATAGTAAAGGTTCACGGGGTCTTTCCGTCCCGATACGGGAAAGCGGCATCTTCACCGCTGCTACAGTTTCGCCGGGCCACATGTTGAGACAGTGCCGCAATTGTTATACCATTCGTGCAGGTCGGAATTTACCCGACAAGGAATTTCGCTACCTTAGGACCGTTATAGTTACGGCCGCCGTTTACTGGGGCTTCAATTCAACGCTTCGCCTTGCGGCTGACATCTCCTTTTAACCTTCCAGCACCGGGCAGGTATCGGTCCCTATACGTCGTCTTATTAGACTTAGCAGAGACATGTGTTTTTAGTAAACAGTCATCGCGGCCATTTCTCTGCGGCCAGACCGGAGTCTGGCGCTCCTTGTTCCGAAGTTACGGAGCCAATTTGCCTAGTTCCTTAACATGTGTACGCCCGAGCACCTTAGGATATTCTCCTCGCCTACCTGTGGCGGATTGCGGTACGGATTGCAGGATAACTCACACAGAGGTTTTTCTTGGCAGCATGATTAGGGTCGGTTCCGGTCCGAAGACCACCTCATCACCTTTCAATGTTAGGCGCGCGGATTTGCCTACGCACCCCATCTACGGGCTTAAACCAGTACAACCAATGACTGGCCGACCTTTCACTTCTGCGTCACCCCATAGTTGATAACGCGATCCTACAAGTACAGGAATTTTAACCTGTTTGCCATCATCTACGCCTTTCGACCTCGACTTAGGTCCCGACTCACCCTGGGAGGTTTAACCTTGCCCAGGAAACCTTAGGCTTACGGTGAGCAAGTTTATGGTCTTGCTTTATCGCTACTCGTTCCGACATAATCTCTTGTCTACCGTCCAGCACCGCTACCGCGATACCTTCGACCGGAAGACAATGCTCCCCTACCGCGCAACCTTGCGGTCGCACCCACAGCTTCGGTGTCATGCATAGTCCCTTGAATTATCGGCGCAGAGTCACTAGACTAGTGATCTGTTACGAACTCTTTAAATGATGGCTGCTTCTAAGCCAACATCCTAGCTGTTTAAGTAACTCCACATCCTTTACCACTTAGCATGACTTGGGGACCTTAGCTGATGGTCTGGGTTGTTTCCCTTTTGGCAACGAAGCTTATCCCCCGCTGCCTGACTCCCGGACACCATTTTACGGCATTCGGAGTTTGATTGGGTTTGGTAGTCTTGTAGGACCCCTAGCCCATTCAGTGCTCTACCTCCGTAAAATTCAATCCGAGGCTAGCCCTAAAGCTATTTCGAGGAGAACCAGCTATTTCCAAGTTTGATTGGCCTTTCACCCCTAGGTACAGTTCATCCCCCAGCTTTTCAACACTGGTGAGTTCGGACCTCCAGCTCGTTTTACCGGGCTTTCATCCTGACCATACCTAGATCACATGGCTTCGGGTCTACTCCCTGCTACTAATCGCCCTATTCAGACTCGCTTTCGCTACGGGTGCGTGAGTGTTTCACTTACCCTTGCAACAGAGAAGTAACTCGCCGGATCATTATTCAATAGGCACGCCGTCAGTCCAGAGGATCCGAAGATCCTCTCTTCCTCCGACCGCTTGTAAGCACACGGTTTCAGGTACTATTTCACACCCCTCACGGGGTACTTTTCACCTTTCCCTCACGGTACTAGTTCACTATCGGTCACAGGTGAGTATTTAGCCTTACCAGATGGTCCTGGCAGATTCGAACAGGATTCCACGTGTCCCGCCCTACTTGGGAAATCCGCTGGAGCCAGATAGATTTCGGTTACGGGGCTGTCACCCTCTATGGCGTCGCTTTCCAGCGACTTCATCTACCTATCTGGTTTGTAACTCCATAGGTGGAAAGACGTCCACCCGCGCGGCTCCCGCGACCCCGGAGGCACAACGCCGTCTTGCTTTAACGTGCCGACCGGTTTAGGCTGTTCCCCGTTCGCTCGCCGCTACTAAGGGAATCACTATTGTTGTATGTTCCTGCAGGTACTTAGATGTTTCAGTTCCCTGCGTTAGCTTCACTGCACCTATGTATTCAGTGCAGGATGATCAGGAATGAACCTGACCGGGTTGTCCCATTCGGAGATCTCCGTTTCAAAGGCTGTTTGCGCCTCCACGGAGCTTATCGCAGCTTACCACGTCCTTCATCGCCTACCTGTGCCAAGGCATCCACCGAGTGCTCTTAGTAGCTTAATCGAAAACCTACTTGCTCTAAGGAGCAATCCATCCAATGTCCGCGCAAAACTGCACAGCCTATTGGAAGATACCCTTGACGCTTTACTAACGTGCTATGAAGTTGTCAAAGATCACTGTCTCATCTCAGAGACTGACACCCACCAGGAGCGTCATAATTTTGTCGGTCCAAATTTTGGAGATGACCGGGATCGAACCGGTGACCTGTGGCTTGCAAAGCCACCGCTCTCCCAACTGAGCTACATCCCCGCAGGTCCAGAAAATCACTGGGCCTAAGTGGAGTTGAACCACTGACCTCGCGCTTATCAGGCGCGCGCTCTAACCATCTGAGCTATAGGCCCAAAGAGGCAAAACTGCTCGCCTGAAAGGCGATCAATATTTTATAAATAGCCAGCTAGAGTGATGTTCAGTCGAACCGAAGTTCGAGAATGTGTCGCTTCGACCTATGATGTGCGTCCGAGGGTGGCTCGGTACGCGGACACCGTAACTCCTTAGAAAGGAGGTGATCCAGCCACAGCTTCCGCTACGGCTACCTTGTTACGACTTAGCCCCAGTCGTCAGTATCACCTTAGGCGTCGCCATCCTTGCGGTTAGGCAAACGACTTCGGGTGCTCCCAACTTCCGTGGCTTGACGGGCGGTGTGTACAAGGCCCGGGAACGTATTCACCGCTGCCTGCTGATCAGCGATTACTAGCGATTCCGCCTTCATGGAGTCGAGTTGCAGACTCCAATCTGAACTGAGGCCGGTTTTTGGGATTGGCTCCACCTTGCGGTCTTGCAACCTTCTGTACCGGCCATTGTAGTACGTGTGTAGCCCTGGATGTAAGGGCCATGAGGACTTGACGTCATCCCCACCTTCCTCCGGCTTGTCACCGGCAGTCTCTATAGAGTGCCCAGCATAACCTGATGGCAACTATAGACGAGGGTTGCGCTCGTTGCGGGACTTAACCCAACACCTCACGGCACGAGCTGACGACAGCCATGCAGCACCTGTGCACGAATCTCCGAAGAGAAGGGCGACTCTCACCGCCTGTCTCGTGCATGTCAAACCCAGGTAAGGTTCTGCGCGTTGCTTCGAATTAAACCACATACTCCACCGCTTGTGCGGGCCCCCGTCAATTTCTTTGAGTTTCAACCTTGCGGTCGTACTCCCCAGGCGGGGTACTTACTGCGTTAGCTGCGACACCGAGGGGGTCGATACCCCCGACATCTAGTACCCATAGTTTACCGCTTGGACTACCAGGGTATCTAATCCTGTTTGCTCCCCAAGCCTTCGCGCTTGAGCGTCAGTATCGGTCCAGAGAGCCGCCTTCGCTACTGGTGTTCTTCCAGATATCTACGCATTTCACCGCTACACCTGGAATTCCACTCTCCTCTCCCGTACTCAAGATCAACAGTATCAAATGCAGGCTACCAGTTAAGCTGATAGTTTTCACATCCGACTTGAAGACCCGCCTACGCGCCCTTTACGCCCAGTAAATCCGAACAACGCTCGTCCCCCCCGTATTACCGCGGCTGCTGGCACGGAGTTAGCCGGGACTTCCTTTGTGGGTACCGTCAGGCATGGAGCAGTTACTCTCCACACGTTTCTTCCCCACCGACAGGATTTTACACACCGAAATGCTTCATCATCCACGCGGCGTTGCTGCGTCAGACTTTCGTCCATTGCGCAATATTCCCTACTGCTGCCTCCCGTAGGAGTCTGGGCCGTATCTCAGTCCCAGTGTGGCCGATCACCCTCTCAGGCCGGCTATCCATCGGAGCCTTGGTGGGCTTTTACCCCGCCAACTAGCTAATGGAGCGCGGATTCATCTATACGCAACAGGTTGCCCCGTCTTTGAACTTCCGACGATGCCGTCAGAAGGTGTCATCCGGTATTAGACCTCCTTTCGAAGGATTATCCCGGACGCATAGGCAGATTATCCACGTGTTACTCACCCGTTCGCCACTTTACTTACCCAACCGAAGCCGGGCTTTCTCGTTCGACTTGCATGTATTAGGCACGCCGCCAGCGTTCGTTCTGAGCCAGAATCAAACTCTCCATAAGTATTTTGATATATCTATTTCGAGTTGAATCGGATCGATCAAAACGCTAATCGTTTTGTTCGTGATTTACAAAAAGATCCATTGCGACCCGGGTCGGGTCGCGGACCCGCGACACAATGTTGCCAAACATCGTGTCTCTAGCGTGGCTATTTAGTTGTCAAAGAACAAGTTCGACAAAAAATCTGCCGACCTGTTTGGTTGGCAGATTTGGAAGATATCTGCTCCCGAAAGCCCTGTCAAGAGCTTTTATAAACTTTTTTCGGAGGGGAGGTTACTTCCTTCCAACACGATAGCCGGTCCCTGCTCCATCAGGGCGGGGGATCGGAGTCGATTCCCCTGACCATCTATCGGCTGCCCAGTATAGTTGCTGGAGCCCAGACTGTCAAGCGGCTTTCGCCCTTTTTTACTACAGCCATTAGGTGGTAACGGGACAATCGCTTAGAAGGTTCCCGAATATCGAGTATTCCGCCTGGTTGTTTGCGCGGAACGGCGCGCCTGCTTTCCCAATTTTTGGAACTAGGCCATTGTGGAGTGCCTCGACCCTTGAGTTTGTAAAGTGACGCCCGGCCGCCTCAGCGGCTTCTCTGGCTGTGACAGGATCACCATCACGAGGTTCGGTGCTTAATACGTTTTTGCGTCTGATGCGATCGGCAGATTTAAAAATGGACCATTACAGTCAATTCTATCCGTTTGGTATTGACGCGACAAAAAAAAGCCATAGATTACAGCATACCGTTCAAAAGGAACCATCAATGAAACGACCCATCCTCACTCTCGCGGTTCTCTGCGCGTTCGCCCTGGCTGCCGGATCGCCTGCTGTTGCCGAACGCAAATCGAATGAACGTGATACGCTCCCGGTTAAGTCCAAGTCGAAACAGGCGGAGCCAAAACAAAAGGCTACTCCGGCGAGCCCCTCGACCGGTGCTTCGGTCAACACGCCGACCAGCACAGCTCCTGCGCAGAAGAGCTCTTCGACTGACGTGACCGAGTCAAGCGCGACCACTCCGCCCGTGGCCACTTTTACCACTGCCGCGCCGCTGGCCGGCGAGCAGATCAAATGGCAGGTGCTCTCCGGTGGCGGCGTCTCCTCGTCATCGGCCAGTTACAAAATGAGCGCAACGGTCGGACAAACCGCGGCGGGACCGGTATCGTCGGCGTCGTACAAGCTGAACCAGGGATACTGGCAGAACTTCAGTTCCGGCGGCTGCTGTATCGGAACGACCGGAAACGTGAACAAGAGCGTCGCCGAAGGACCGGACATTTCGGATCTCTCTCTGCTGATCGCGTACTTGACGGTTTCCCCCAAGCCGGCTCTCCCCTGTGTTACCGAAGCAAACATCAATGGCGCCGGCACCATTGATATCTCTGACCTGTCACTGCTGATCGCATACTTGACGGTCTCGCCCAAGCCGGTGCTTCCGAACTGTCCATAGGTTCTACAAGTCATCAATTAATGAAAATAGGCCGCTTTTAAGCGGCCTTTGTGCTTGCGTCGATCGCACGGTCCAGTTAAGTTTGAGTCTGGTACCAACGACATCGGTAAGTGGTCCACTCATCCTCACTTTTTGGCCGCACCTAACAATCTACGAGGCAATGCATGCGTCAAACTGTTCAATGGATACTGGTCTGCCTGTCGCTCCTTTTGATCACCGGCCGAACCGAAGCAACCAGTTTACTTCCTCCCCCTCCGAACATTCGCATAACGACGATCCCGCAGCTCAACAACGAAGAGCAGGTCTTCATTTGTCCGACGGATTCAAATATCATTATCGCCAATTGGCGGGATTTCCGACTCGGCTACCGACAAATTGGCATAGGGCGGTCCACTGACGGCGGGTTGACCTGGGTGGACTCGCTGATCGATGTCGGCATGCAATATTTCAATTTCTCCGCGTGGCAGTCCGACCCGACATTGGCGGTCGATCGACTGGGAAACTTCTACATGTCGGTTCTGGATTTCCTGCCGGCCGGCGGCCTGAGCTCGTCGGTGATCTCATTTTATCGTTCACTGGACAAAGGGGTTTCGTGGGAAGGGCCGTACATTCCTGACCCGCCGCCTGGGACCACATTTGAGGATAAGCAGTTCATTACGGTCGACCGCACAGGCGGCGCGCACGATGGAAATCTGTATTGCGCGTGGGCGCGCTTTTACGAAGGTCCAAACAGGATCATGTTTGTGCGCTCCACCGATGGCGGAGTGACCTTTGACGATTCAGTGACGATCGGACCAGTGCAGGGTTCGACCGGGTGCGGCTTCGGGTACGACGCCGGGCAGTTTGCGATACCGATCGTCGGCGCGAATGGCGAAGTGCATGTCTTTTGGATGGGAACGTCGCTCGATTCCGGCCTGAATTGCACCGGCAGCACCCAGATCAAACATCGGGTGTCGCTTGACGGCGGTCTCAGTTTTGGTCCCGAAAAGAAGGTGCATGCCGTGACCGGCTACATGATGGCGGCCGGATCGGTGAATACGTATTCTATGCCGGTCGGCGATGTTGACATTTCCGGCGGGCCATATCATGGCAATCTCTACCTCGCGTTCTCAACCATCGGACCGGAAGGGGGATTAAGTGATGTTGATCTCATTCGATCTTCCGACGGCGGCGCCACCTGGTCGGATCGGATCCGGATCAATGATGACGACAGCACTGAACTCAACTCCAATTTCCATCCGTGGCTGATCGTCAATGAAGACGGCGCGATCATATCGGTTTTCTATGACGAACGGTATGATCCAAATCACTATAGCTTTGATCTCATTGCCGCTTACTCGTTTGATGGCGGTCAGACATTTACCAGCAATCACCGGATATCCTCGGTGTCATCTTCACCGTCAAATGCCCGGGAGGTCCCCGGCACTGAACCGATCGTGATCCCTGCGGGGATGGACCATCCCGCGCTGGCGATGAGCCCGATGGCGGGTAAACTCGGTGAGTATATTGGCGTGACGGCGTTCCATGACAAGATCAACGCCGTATGGACAGATACGCGTGACGGGAATCAGGAGATCTATACCGCGAATTGGTATGTGCCGGTGCTTGAACCGAGACTTCTGGCTCCGTCGGATAGTCTCCACCTTAAAGCCGACTCGACTTCGTATGGACTGCTGCCGCCAGAACTCGTTTGGTCCACAAGCTGGAAAGAAGGCGAAGATCTCTATCTGATCGAGATCACTCCGCCCGTTGGCGACATAGATACGTTCGCGTCCTCGACCAATAGTTTCTCCGGATGGGCGGGGGAACCTCCCGTTCCGGTCAGTTATGTTTCGGGATGGTACAGTTGGCGCGTGAGGACATTGAAGAGCGATCTGTCCGACAGTTCGGAATGGTCCACCAGTTGGACGTTTTATCTCGACACAGAGCCGCCAAGCCAACCGTCGTTACTGAGTCCGGCAAACGGTGCTGTCATCACCGACCTTACCCCACTCATGGATTGGACTAATTCGACGGATGTCGGCGGCGCGGTATTATACGATCTCTATCTGTCAACCGATCCGGGACTCCCCGCAGGCCCTTCGACCATAGTTCAGTCTGGACTGACGACATCCGAGTATCAGATCACATCGAATCTGGCGGCAGATACATTTTATTGGAAGATTGTTGTTTCGGACAACGTCGGATGGACCACGGTCTCCGCGGTGAATCAATTCAGGACATCAGCAAGCTGTTGTATCGGGGTGACGGGGAATGTCAATAAGAGCTCGGCTGAAACGCCAGACCTGTCTGACCTATCCCTTCTGATAGCATACCTAACAAATGCGGTAGGCGTCCTCCCCTGCCCGGCGGAAGCGAATATCAATGGCGCGGGAGCAATTGATATCACCGATCTATCCTGGTTGATAGCTCGACTGACGTCGCTGATCGACCCACCGACCCTTCCCAATTGCCCATAACCGAACGGGCACAGATGTTCGTCGGAAACTCCTCCCAGGCGGCCAGGAGAATCGATTTCCTGGCCGCTATTTTGTGGCTGCATTGAGACAAATTGCCGCGCCGCGGGAACACTTGAAGAAAATTTTGTTTTGTGTATACTGTGTTCTGGAAATTGAGAATTGGCCGATAGAATGAGGTATGATGTTTACAGTGAGCGACCTGGCCAGCCAGGAACTGCAGACGGTTTTCACCAGCGACCAGGGGAAAGGACACCATCTGGTGATCTATTTCCAGGGGGCTGGCTGAAGCGGGCCCTCTTTGGGCTTGGCTCTGGATGAGTCAGTTGATGGATTGGAAAAACTCGAATCGAACGGGATCACCGCGTATATCGATCCGGGACTGTTGGAGTTTTTGGGTCAGTATGGCGGGATCAATGTTGACTACGTGAAGCGCCAGATGGGGGGCGGGTATGTGGTGTCGGCAGGCAAACCGAGCGAAGGGGGCTGCGGCTCGGGATGTAGTTGCGGGTGAGTTTCACTAACGTGGAAGTGCACGAAAAGCCGGTCTAAGCCGGCTTTTTCATTGTATGACTAAAGGTTAGTGGCGCCGGGGGGAAACCACTTGACGATTTGGGCGGTTTGCGATAAGTTGCGTCGCTTCAATAAGCATGCCGGGGTAGCTCAGTTGGTTAGAGCGCCAGTCTGTGGAACTGGATGTCGGCAGTTCAAGTCTGCCCCCCGGTATATGTTTAGTTGATTGAGATTCTCGCCAACCGCAACTGCCAGAACACCGAACAAATTCGCCTGACCGTCAATTCGAAGCATTCTCACGCCATCGTGCATCTCCGGAGTCAACGTGAACTCTCCTACGAGCGACATTAGATGCGCTTTGGCTCCGAGAACATCCTTGGTCAGCCGCTCCCGCATACGGCCGATCCAACCGTTCACAAACTTCTCATCGATTTTCAAGCGATCATGGTCCAGCCTTCGGGCAAGCACATCGGCCTGATTATTCAGCTCCGCGAGACCGGATTCGATCTCCCTGAGCTTGGCCAGCAGAGCAGGACTCGTGCCATGGTCAGCAATGGCGTTCAGAACGTTTGTGAGCCGCTTTTGCATCTCTGCCCTACAAGTTGTATGGTCGATTACTGACCGGCGACATTTTGATGCCCCCCTTTTTCATTTGCCAGTTCTGGCGGTCAGGCGGCATACTGGGAAAAGGATTTTTCCAAGCCTGGAATGGATGGGTACATGGTCGAACATAGAAAGCTGGGCAACTCCGGTATCGAAATCGCGCCGCTGGCGTTTGGCGGCAATGTCTTTGGCTGGACCGTTGACGAGCCGACATCGTTCCAGTTGCTGGACGCGTTTGCGGGCGGAGGATATAATCTGATCGACACGGCTGATGTCTATTCCAATTGGGTACCGGGCAACTCAGGCGGCGATTCGGAAACTATCATTGGGAAGTGGATACGGTCGAGAGGAAATCGCGAAAACGTCGTGATCGCGACCAAGGTCGGACATGATATGGGGAGCGGCAATAAGGGACTCAGAAAGGAGTACATCCTGCGAGCGGCGGAAGATTCTCTCAGGAGACTTCAAACCGATCATATCGACCTCTATCAAACCCACAAGGATGATCCGGATACTCCTGTCGAAGAGACTCTGGAGGCTTATGACACACTGGTAAAGCAAGGGAAAGTACGCGCGATCGGAGCGTCGAATCTGACCAAAGAACGGTTAACCGAATCGCTGGAGGTAAGTGAACAGGATCGGTTCCCGCGATATGAGTCTCTTCAACCCCTCTATAACCTCTATGATCGCGTGGATTACGAATCGGATCTCGAACCGGTCTGTTTGGCCCATGGTATTGGGGTCATTCCTTATTTCTCACTTGGCGCCGGGTTTCTGACCGGCAAGTACCGTTCCGAAGCGGACCTGGCCGGTCGCGCGCGAGCGCGTCGGGCGGGGTCGTATCTGAACGAGCGCGGCTTCCGAATTCTCGACGCCCTCGACACAGTGGCAAGCGACCTTGGTAGTAAGCCGGCCATCGTCGCCCTTGCATGGTTAATAGCCCGACCGAGTATCACGGCGCCGATCGCGAGCGCGACCGATCTGGATCAGCTTGAGGACCTGATGGCGGCTGCGTTGCTGGACCTGGAGCCGGCTCAAATTGAAGAACTCAATCGAGCCAGCGGCTACTAGAACAGCTACCCCCGTTTCGATTTTCCGTTGTTCCTGTAGCAACGACCTAGTATCCTTTCTTAGGTACGAAAAACTCCGAATGGCGCTCATCGCGCGTTCCTGAGGAGGCACTGTGAAGGATAATCTACGGACATGTGTTGCCTGGCTTCGAAGCAAAGGAGCAACATACGCAGACTGCCGCTATGTACGGCGGGAAGTTGAGTCGATCCAGGTGACCGACCAAACTGTCGAGTCACTTTCGCGGAACCTGGATGTCGGTGTCGGGATCAGAGTGCTGGCCAATGGAGCCTGGGGATTCGCGGCGACCGCGGAACTCACTCCGGCCAGTCTTCGCAAAACGGCGAATCTGGCGCTCCAGATCGCGAAGGCGTCGGCTATAGTCAAGCACGAACCGGTGCGCCTGGCCGAACAAGAGGTTTTTGTCGATCGTTACCGGTCGCACTGCGCGATAGATCCGTTTACGGTTTCTTCGGACAAGAAAACGGGCCTGCTGCTTCAGGTGACTGAACTCCTCAAGAAATCTAAATTGGTCAAGACAGCCGAAGCATCAATGGAGTTCTACAAGACCAATAAGATCTTTGTCTCGACAGAATGGGCGGAGATCGAGCAGGAGATCATTGAGTCGGGCTCCGGCTATCAGGCGGTGGCATTTGACGGCAAGGAGGCACAGACCAGATCGTATCCCAATTCGCACAGGGGTGGTGTCGCCACGCTCGGATGGGAATATATCGAGTCGCTTGATCTGCTGAGTCATGCGGAGCGGGTTCGCGAAGAGGCGGTCGCGTTGCTTAAAGCTCTCCCCTGCCCGGAACAGGAGACCAGCGTGATCATTTGCGCGCCGCAGATGGCGCTTCAAGTACATGAATCTTGTGGCCACCCGATCGAACTGGATCGAGTCCTTGGAACTGAGATCTCGCTGGCAGGTGGATCGTTCCTGACGGTGGACAAACTGGGGGCATTCCAGTACGGATCAAAAATAGTCAATCTGACCGCCGACGCCACACTCCCCGGAGGACTCGGGACATTCGGTTACGACGATGAAGGTGTCAAGGCGCAGCGGACACCGATAGTCGAGCAAGGTCGATTTGTCGGCTACCTTACTTCGCGCGAGACCGCGCCGGTGATCAATCAGCGCTCGAATGGGACCATGCGCGCGGATGGATTCAACCGGATGCCACTGATAAGAATGACCAATGTGAGCCTCGAACCGGGCGAGTGGAAGCTCGACGAGTTGATCAAAGATACCAGGTCAGGTGTCTTCTTGGATCTCAACAAGAGTTGGTCGATCGATGACAAGCGGCTCAATTTCCAGTTCGGCGTGGAAGCGGCGTGGGAGATCAAAAACGGGAAACTTGGGCAGATGTACAAAAACACGGTCTATACCGGCATGACGCCGCGTTTTTGGAACTCCTGCGACGCGATATGTGATCGGGATCATTGGGTGGTTTGGGGGACGCCCAACTGCGGCAAAGGTGAACCGATGCAGACCGCGCATACCGGACATGGCGCGGCACCAAGCCGTTTCCGCAACGTGAAAGTCGGGGTGAAATCATGATCGGCAAGACCAAACTGTTCAAAAAGCTGGAAGCTATCCTCGCGAACTCCCCGGCCGACGCTACTGAGATCGTCTATATCGGCGAAGAAGCCGGGCTGACCCGCTATGCCAATTCGATGATCCACCAGAATGTGTATGAGGATAATCGCAGGATCATCTTTCGAGCGGTGGTTGGGAAACGAATTGGTGTCGCGTCGACCAATTCTCTGGTGGACGCTGACCTGAAAAAGGCGTTGTTAGACGCGATCGAGATCGCCAAGGCGCAACGAGAGAACCGACATTTCCCGGGACTGCCGAAGCCGGCCAAATATAGGAAGTTAAATTCGTTCGACAAGGCGACCGCTCAATGCAGTCCGATGAAGCGGGCGCAGATCGTCAAGCGAGTGATCAATGAAGCGACGAAAAAGGGGCTGACCATGGCCGGAGCGCTGGCGACCTCGGGCAGTGAGATCGCCGTGCTTAACTCGAACGGTCTGCGGGGATACCACCCTACGTCATCCGCGTCGATCAATATGATCGCCATGTCGGAGACTTCCTCAGGCTACGCGTCAGTGATGGCGCGGCGGGTCGCCGATATTGACGCGGTGGCTCTCGCTAAAGTCGCGGTGGAGAAATGCCTGAAATCCCGCAATCCGATCTCGCTCGAGCCGGGCGACTACGAGGTGATCCTGGAGCCGGCGGCCATCTCCGAGATGTTCGAGTGGCTCAATTTCATCGGATTCGGCTCGAAAGGATTTCAGCAGGGAACTTCGTTCCTGGCAAACCGCATCGGCAGGAAGTTGACGTCGGAGAAAGTGACTATCTTCGACAGCGCGTACGAGCGTGGTGTGGTTGGCGTACCTTTCGATTTTGAGGGGGTGCCGCGCAAAAAAGTGATGTTGATCGATAAAGGGGTGGCGAAAGGGGTTGTTTGGGACCGGTTAAGCGCCGTGAAGGGCAAGACGAAGTCGACCGGTCACGCGCTGACGGCCTCGGATTCGGCTGAAGGTGCCATCTCGCTCAATCTTTCCATGGCCGGCGGAAAAGTACCGAGGGCGAAAATGATCAGCGCGGTAAAACGCGGGATACTGGTAACGAGATTCCATTACATCAACGGGTATATTGACACCCGCAATTCGGTGTTGACCGGCATGACCCGCGACGGCACGTTTTTGATCGAGAATGGGGAGATCGTCGCCGGGATCAAAAATCTCCGGTTCACGGATTCGTTCCTGCGGGCGTTCAAATCGACAATCGCGGTATCGAAAGAGACGGAATTAATGAGCAGTTGGTGGAGTTCGGTGGGATGTATTTCGGTGCCGACCGTCCATCTTGGTTCATTCAAGTTCTCCGGAAAGACCGATTTCTAAGCACGCTCTCCCCTGCCCCCGCTTCAGTCGGCGGGGGCAGACTGCCGCCAGGTACCTCTATATCTCGATCAATCGCTGTACTTCCGGACGTCCATATTCCGCTCCGCCTACAACGACACGCAGATTCGGCATCGGCGAGAACTCTCCCGCTCCATGGGTGTGACCGCAGTAAACGGTAATTGCGGCGTTTGGATTGGCATCCGCATGGCTCAGCAATATCTCGCCCATCACTCTGGAGGCAAAAAACGGCTGAAAATGGTCATGGGAAATTTTGCCGTTGAAAAGTGAAGCCTCACGGAACGGCGGGACATGCGTTGCAACCAGCACCTTTGGGTACTCGGCAAGCGCATGCTTTAGCAGCCGGTCAATTGACCTGGCGGACTCATCCGCAAGTCGCTGCATAACGGACAGCCAGTAATACTTCACTTCGGGATCCAGGCGATTGAGATTTGAGCTGGGTCGGCGAAAATCCCTGATCAGCAGAAAGTCGTTAAGGAGCACCTGGGAGTTTTCAAAGTCGCCGAATCGACCATCCGGCCAGCCGTCATGGCCGATCAAACAGGTGGAATCAGTCAATTTCTGAATACCTGCCTGAGTCAGAAAGCAAAGCGCCGGCAGACGCAGAGAGAGTTGAAGCATCTTTTCTCGAACAGATTCAATTGATCCGCGGTAGTAGTCGTGATTTCCAAGGACATAATAAACAGGTTTGTCAAACTCCTGAGCCAGCCGTTCGAGATAGTCTGACAGCGAATCCGCTTCGCCGATATCGCCAGTGACCAGATAAACGTCAGCCTCCCGCCGTCGAAGAGCCGGAATAACCACGTCAAGTTCTTGCGGCGACAAGAAATTCAAATGGATATCAGTGAGCCAGGCGAGCCGCATGGAGTGAGGATACAAGAGTCTCGGTGCGCGTAGCAACCAGAAACGGAGTCTTCCTGTATCGCGCGGAGGGCACGAATAGTGTTGACAGAAAGGGCCCGCGATCGCTCGCGGGCCCTGGACAAATCAGAAGTTTGCGATAAGAGACTACTCGGCCGAAATAGTGGTCGCAACGGGCATGGTCGAAGTCCCTTCGTCACAATGACCGGGGCCGATCAATCCGTTGTTAAACTGGTCGAGCAGGTCCTTCCAGCCAATGACCATGGTCTTCTGAGCCGAGGTCAGGCCGGTCCAGTCGGTGTAGTCGTAGAGAGCCAGGAAAGCGTCAGCGGCAGCGATGGTCGCGGCGATGTCGCCATCAGCGGCGCCATCGGCGATGCTGAGCTTGGCACCAAGGAGCTGTCCATACAACTTGGTAATGCCGTTCGAGTTGGTGCCATAGACGTTCATGCTGAGATAGTTAACTGCCAGTTGGGCGGTGTTAACCAGGCGGGACTTGGCGCCACCAGCGGTACCAAGCCAGATGGGCAAGTACTGAGAGACCTCGTCACCCTGGTTGCCACTGCCAATTCCGGCATGAGTCTTCCAGTAGCCGATCGTGTGGCTGCAACCTTCTGAAGGCGGCATATAAATGCCGGCGTCCCAAGTACGATCGGTTTCACCGCCGACAAGGCTGGTGCAGATGGTTTCACCGGTCAGCGGATCAGCATCGGAGTCAACCGCATCGTCGCCGCCCTGATCCTGGCTCGTAAAGACGTAACCGGCGGGCAGATCGCTGAACTTCACGTGGTAGTCACCGGGCGTCAGATTCTCGAAAAGATACCAGCCAGAGGCGTCGGTGAGCATCTCATCGAGCAGGTTGCCCTGGCAATCAAACAACTGAACAGTCACGCCAGGCACGCCGGCTTCGCCGTTGTTCTGAATGCCGTCCATGTTATTGTCATACCAGACTCGGTCACCAATAGCGGCGACTGGATCTTCCAGCGTGGGAACCGGGAACCAGAGGAGAATCTGCTTCTCTTTGGAAGTCGTGTTGTCAACGCCGGAAAGGAGCCCAGCGAGACCAAAATTGGTGGCCGGCTCGTTCTCGTTGATGTAGGTATCTTCGGTTAGCACGATAGTGTCACAACCGGCATCCGTGCAGATCTCGACCCACGGGTGCTGAATATTGATAGCTTCACTGGAGACGAACTCCGAACGCTGGGAGACACCCTCTTTGTCGAGGAGCATGCCGTAGTTCGGATAAGTATCGTCGGCCCAAGCCTGCACGATTGATGTAATATCGACAGCCTTCCAGCCAAAGGTGTTCGCCGTAAACGACGTCCAAATGGTGGCGTCAAACGCGCCGCCGAAATTGTTCCAAGTCACAATCATCTCCTGCCACGACGCGGTCACCCGATGAATATCGAGCGGGACAGTCGATTCTGTGGCGGTGAAGAGATGTAACGTGGCGGAGGTGACCATGGTAGCGCCGGGTCCAATGGCACTGCTCGTTTTGGTGTCAAGCATGGGGGCCATTGGTGAGATCGGCTCCTTTTGACAGCCGACAACAGCCAAGGCGAGAATGGCAAACGCCATTAGCACTTTGGATACTTTTGACATGTAGAGACTCCTCCGTTATGCCGGTCTTTCCGGCCGGATTCAGGTTGATCAGTTTGACCCTGGTAGAATCGTGCACACTGCGAATGCAGCCGCCGATTATCCTGAGTTGTATCTTCTCGACAAAAAGTAGTTTGTAAGTACAAGAACGAATTATTCAGTAAGTATTCAATTTCGCCCTACCGGCACAAATATAGGTGTCGTTCGCGAACTGTCAACGACCAAATTGTGGACGCTACTGGACCACTAATTCTACCGCGGAGCATAGTGCCAATTCTGGGCACAGCATTGCCGGATTCAAGTAAGTATGTATGGAAAACTGATAGTTTGTTTTTGATGCGGCGAAGGCAATGATATGCCGCGAAAAATAAAGAGCCCGCGATAGTGCGCGGGCTCTTGTGAGTTGAGAGACGACTATGAATTCTGATTTCGCGGCAGATGATTAGTCCCCTTCGTACTCGATCTCCTCACCATTGCAGTGGCCGGGGCCTATCAAACCATTATTGAAATGGTCGAAGGTATCTTTCCAGCCGAGGACCATTTCTTTCTGCGCGCTGGACAGGCCCGCCCAGTCAGTATAATTGTGCAGGGCAAGGAAAGCGTCGGCGGCGGCAATGGCTGCGGCAACGTCGTCGCCTGAAGCTCCGTCAGCAATGCTGAGTTTGGTTCCCAGCAACTGGGCGTACAATTTGGTGATACCGTTCGAATCATCACCGTAAACGTTCATGTTAAGGAAATCAACCGCCATGGCGGCGGTAGTTACCTGATAGGACTCAGCACCGCCCGCGGTACCGAGCCAGATCGGCAAATATTGGGTGACTACGTCAGCTTGGGGCCCAAAGCCGGCATGCGTCTTCCAGTAACCGATCGTGTGGCTGCAACCTTCCTGCGGAGGATTGAACTCAGGCACCGGGAACCAGATCAGGATCTGCTTTTCGCGCGAAGTCGTGTTATCGACGGCGGAAAGCAAACCGAAGGCGCCAAAGTTCGTTTCGGGCTCATTCTCGTTGATGTATGTATCGAGGGTGATCGCAATCGTGTCACAGCCGTCGTCGGTGCAGATCTCG
>JAMPYH010000282.1 GCA_023700785.1 Candidatus Zixiibacteriota bacterium | reverse complement strand
GAGGTCAAGATTCGGCGAAACAAAAAAAGCGTGCGGCCGAAAGCCGCACGCCGTGAAACTTCAACGTGTCAAATCAATTAGAGCGACGACTGCGCCGGTGAGTATCCCTGAAGCATAGAGTCAAAGGCCGGCTTAAACGTCTCGTACGGCTGCGCGCCGATAAAGCGCGACACCTCTCTGCCGTCCTTGTCCAGGAAGATCGTGGTCGGCACACCCGTGATCGGGCCGTATTTCTCGATCACTTCATCATTCCCCATCAACATCACCCAGTTCATGCCGGCTTCGTTAGCGAAAACTTGCACGCTCGGAGCCTGGTCTCGCACCGCGAACCCAACTATCTCGACTCCCTTGGGGTTGTATTCCGCGTACAGTTTCACCAGATCCGGGATCTCTTTGCGGCATGGCGGGCACCAGGTCCCCCAGAAATTGATGACCGTCGGCTGTTTTCCCACCCAATCATTCCCCTGGCGAGTTACCCCGCGAGTGTCCGCGGCTGTCCAGACGGCGGCGGTGGCGTTGGTCCCCGGCTCAGACTGCGCGGTCTCTTGATCGGCATTGTTGGTCTGGGCGGCATCCTGTTTCTCGGCCGAGCAGCCAAAGATCAGACAGCCGAAAATGATCAGTACTCCTAAGAACGGGAGTGTACGCATCGAAATAGTCCTCATGGTCAAATTACACATATTCAATCAGCTCTTCTTACTTACCGGGTGTCATCGGCTTCTGTTCGGGCGTCTTTAACGTGTCACAATTGATCCCGATCGTCCGGCCGATCTCAGTCTTGAACGCGTCAGTCGGGCGATAACCGATCACCTTGTGAAGCAGCTTCTGGCCGTCCGAGCAGATAACATAAAATGTCGGATATCCCTGGACGCCGAAGACCGAGGTCGCAAGATCCTTCTCGGATATCTTGTAGCCCTTGATATCGAGCATTTTGTCGGAGTCGCCCCAGACCTTGACCGGGATATAATTGGCGTTGATGGTATTAATGACCGAAGTATCGGAGAACGTTTCGCGCTCCATCTTTTTGCACCAGCCACACCAGGACGCGGTCAGATCGACCAACAGGTTTTTCTTTTCCGCTTCGGCCCGTTTGAGACCTTCATCAAACGACACCCAGCTGATAACGGCCGATTTGGCTGAGTCGGTCTTCGGTTCGGCTGGCGCTTGATCAACCGCGACCGCCGGGAGCACAGGCAGGACAACTGCCAAGCCTATCAGCCATACAATGGAGCGAAACAGTTTCATCGATTACCTATCGTCATAAAGTTCATTCGCAAATTACTGATCTCTGCCTCACGAGCTTCTCGCTTGTAACGGTCTCAGATAAGCCGCCGAGTCGCCCAGGAGGGACTTTAATGAATCCAGCAGCTTGAAATCGACCGTCACCGAGTACTTCTTCGACCTAATATACACTTCAGAACCGTTTTCGCGAGCGGCCAAAAGGACGGGAGCAGACCCCCGGTATTGCTCAAGAACCGCCAGTGCTTGGTCCAGCGACTCGTCGCTGCACTCCTTGGTCACCTTTATAACCAGTTGGCAATTAAATCGTTCCGTCAGTTTCTCGAGTGGAAGCGTCTCCGCCGCGACAACTTTTGGCGCTTCACCTTCTCGCGTCGAAACACGACCAGTCACCAAGATCATTCGGTCTATCTCTATATGCTCCTTGCCCTTATCATAGCAATCCGAAAAACAGACCAACTCCACCGGGCCGGAGAAATCTTCAAGCGTCACAAACGCCATCATATTTCCCTTACGGTCGGGCATCTTTTTCATGGCGGTGATTATCCCCGCCACCGTTACTTCTCGCCCATCCTGGATCTGGCGGAGATTGCCAGCGGATGATGTCGTAAAGCAGACCAGTTCGTCCCGGAACTTGTCGAGCGGGTGACCGGAGAGGTAAAACCCAAGCATCGCCTTTTCCTGCGCCAGCCTCTGCGAAGTCGGCCACTCCGGCTGATCTTTCATCGCCGGCTCCGTCCGCGGTACCGCCATCCCTGAACCCGCAAACAGGTCATGCGAGTTCTGTTGCTCCTGTACTTTGTGCGCGTATTCGAGACATGCCTCGACTATTTCGTACTTTTGCGCGCGATTGCCGGTCAACGAGTCGCACGCTCCCGCGGCGATAAGTGACTCCAAAGTACGCCGGTTTATCTGGCGCAGCGGCACTTTGGAGCAGAGATCCGCCAACGAGACAAAGTGTCCCTGTCGCGCGCGCGCCTCCTGGATAGAGAGCGCGGCGTCGCCGCCGACATTTTTGACCGCCTGCAACCCAAATCGAACCGAGTTCTCCACGACCGTGAAGTCACTCTTGGATTCGTTCACATCCGGCGGCTCTACCTTAATACCCAAGCGGCGCGCTTCCTCAAGAAGCGTATATATCCGTTCGGTGTCGTTTATTTCCGACGTCATCAGCGCCGCCATGAACTCATGCGGATAGTACCGCTTGAGCCAGCCGGTCTGGTAGGCGATCAGCGCGTAGCAGGTCGAATGCGCCTTGTTAAACCCGTACCGCGCGAATGTCTCTATCTGGTCAAATATCTCCGCGGCGATCTTCGGGGCGATCTTGTGGCTGGCGGCACCGTCCAGGAACTCCTGCTTCTGGGTCGCCATCAGCTGGGCATCTTTTTTCCCCATCGCCTTGCGCAGCAGATCCGCCTGCCCAAGCGAGTAGCCCGCCAATTGGTTGGCGATCTGGAGCACTTGCTCCTGGAAAACGATCACCCCATACGTTTCACCCGTTATCTTTTCAAGCTTGGGATGGAGGAACTTCACCTCCAGCGAACCCCGCTTACGCTCGATATATATGTCGATCATATTTCCATCGACCCCGGGGCGGATCTCGACCTTGGCGTCCAGCGGACCGGGGCGATAGAGCGCGTTCATCACCGCGAGATCAACAAACGTCTCCGGCTTGAGTTTGCGGAGATAGTCCCGCATGCCGTTGGACTCAAACTGGAATATCCCGACCGTCTCGCCACGCGCGAAGATCTCAAATACTTTCGGGTCATCCAGCGGCAGGTTGTCCAGATCCAGCTTCACGTCGGGATAATTCTCGCGGATCATCCGCTCGGCGTCATCCAGCACGGTTAACGTCCGAAGCCCGAGGAAATCCATCTTGAGCAGGCCGATCTCCTCGACCATCTTCATATCGTACTGGGTCGTGATTTCGTCCCGTGACCCTTTGAACAGGGGGACATAATTCGTCAGCGCCGACGGCGCGATCACGACTCCGGCCGCGTGGGTCGAGCAATGCCGCGCGAGCCCTTCAAGTGTCTTGGAGTATTCAAGCAATCGCTCGATCCGCTTGTCGGATTCCCCCATCTGCTTGAGCTCCGGCACAGTCTCGATCGCTTTTTCCAGCGTCATGTCGGGAGTGGACGGTATCAACTTGGCGATCTTGTCCACATCGGCATACGCCAGCCCCAGCACGCGGCCGACATCCCGCACGACCCCGCGCGCCGCCATGGTGCCAAAGGTGATGATCTGTGTGACATTCTCCGCGCCGTACTTGTCGATCACATACTTGATGATCTTATCCCGCCCGCGGTCGGCGAAATCGATATCGATATCAGGCATCGAGATACGTTCCGGATTGAGGAAACGCTCGAACAGCAGGTTGAACCGTATCGGGTCGACGTTGGTGATCTTCAGCGCGTACGATACGATCGACCCTGCCGCTGAGCCGCGTCCCGGGCCAACCGGTATCTTCTG
>JAMPYH010000281.1 GCA_023700785.1 Candidatus Zixiibacteriota bacterium | reverse complement strand
GAGTTGATCGCCAAGATCAAGGATATCGCGCGCCGGAAGCATATCCTGATGACGCGCTATCAGCAACGCCAGTTCGCGCGGTTGGTCAAACCGATCGATGATGTGGCCGCGCGTGCGGCGAAAGTGAAGGTCGGGGAAGCTCATTATGTTCCATCCAGCCGAAAACGACAGCATCCGATCGGTCTGGTCGCTATCGGAGCCTCCACCGGCGGTCCGCCGGCCCTGCAGCAGATCATCACTCAGCTCCCCCGCAATCTGCCGGTGGGAGTAGTCATTGCCCAACATATGCCGCCGATGTTTACCCAGTCTTTGGCGGAACGCCTTAATTCAGCTTCGTCGCTGACCGTTAGAGAGGCTGAAAATGGCGAGCGACTTGAGGCCGGGATGGTGCTGATTTCGCCCGGAGGGAGACATCTGACCGTAAAGCGGCGCGGCGGCCAGCCGTATGTGAATGTCTCCGATGAGCCGTCAACGACTCTCTACAAGCCGTGTGTTGACGTCCTGTTCAACTCGGCGGCGGATGCTTACGGAGGCGCGACCATGGCCGTAGTCTTGACCGGCATGGGGAGCAACGGCCTCTCCGGTATGCGCCTGATCAAATCCAAGGGAGGAGTCGTGATCGCTCAAAACGAGCAGACTTGCGTGGTTTACGGGATGCCGCGCGCCGTGATCGAGGCCGGTATCACCGACCATATAGCCCCAATCGACTCCATCGCCTCCGAGATCGCCAGTTACTTCTAAGTTAAAGTTTTTGTTGAATCTAAGCGGCCCTCCGGTTAAGCTGCAACTTAAGCTTGAGGGACAACACGCTCATGGACGAGACGAGAGACGCGGCATCGACTGTGACGCTCGAATCGGCGGATCTTTCGCGATTTGCCGAATCGTATGCGTCGTTTAACCGCATTATTAACAGCCTGCAGCGTCAGTATATAGAACTTAAAGACGAGTTCGCCGACCAGAACTCCCGGCTGGCCGATGCCAACCAGAAGCTGGTCGAGATGACTCGCCGTAATCTGGCTGTCTCTGAGTTTTTGAATTCGATCCTCTATGCGGTGCCGGTCGGTATAATCGCGGTCGATGAGCGCGGCCGGATCACGCAATTCAATCCAGCGGCAACCAAGCTCCTGGCAATATCTCCATCTACAGCTCTGGGACAGCCCTATCGCGACATAGTTCCTCCCGGGACGCCGGTGCATGCCAACGCGCTGCGGGCGGCTGAATCCGGCAAGGCGGTCGACTCGGCTGAAAAGAAGCTGGAACTCTCGGATGGCTCTTTGCTGTCGCTTTCAGTCTCCACCGCGATCCTGCGTGACGACGACGGCCGAGCGGTCGGAGCTGTTGAAGTATTCCAGGATCTAACCCGGCTCAAGAAAATAGAGCAGGAATTAAGCCGCCTCTCGACCCTGGCCGCTTTGGGCGAAATGGCCGCGACGATCGCGCACGAGGTCCGCAATCCCCTCGCGGGGATCGGCGGATTTGCGTCCCTGCTCAAACGCGACCTCAATATTGACGATCCGAGGCAGAAGCTGGTCGACAAGATCATCGCGGGGGTCGAGAGCTTGAACAGAACGGTCACCACGCTGCTGAATTACTCCCGCTTTGAGGAGGTAAACAAAGAGGATGTCCTTTACCGGGAGTTTCTGCTTGAGGCTATAGATCAATTCCGGGCCGACAATAGCGAGAAGCTCGCGTCGATCGACCTGCGCCTGGAGAATGAACCTGTCGAGAATCTGACGATTGCTCGGATAGATCCAATGCTGATCCGCCAGCTATTCTTCAATCTCCTCACCAACGCGACCGATGCCAACGCCGAGATCGGCAGTATCCAAGTAACGTTCCGGCGACTCCCTCGCGAGGAAGCGCTGGCGAAGTATGCCGGTCGGATGCTCCTCGGCTTCGACGAGACCGTCCTTGAGACCGTCGTACGCGACAGCGGCATCGGCATTGATGAAAAACTCTCGGATAAGATATTCTCGCCGTTTTTCACTACCAAGGTCAACGGTACCGGACTTGGCCTGGCGGTGAGCTGGAAGATCGCCAAAGCCCATGGGGGAGAGATCGTCGCGGAAAACCATCCCGACGGTGGTGCCCGTTTCCTTTTCCTTATTCCTACGAAGATTGACCACGTTGATATGGAGCGCTCATGAAGTACTCAGTCCTGATTGTGGATGACGATAAACTGGTGAACGAATTCCTGACCGAAACGCTGACTCGCGCGGGGTATGCCTGCGTCGCCGCGTTCTCGGGCGAGGAAGCGATGAACAAATTCAAGGCGCAGAGCTATGACATCGTCCTGACCGACCTCAAGATGCGCGAGATGGACGGCCTGACGCTGCTTCACCAGATCAAATCGATCTCGCCGGACACCACGGTTATCATGATGACCGCGTACGGTACGGTGGAAACGGCGGTCAAGGCGATCAAACTTGGGGCGTACGATTTCCTGCTTAAACCGGTGTCACCCGAAGCACTCGAACATATTCTCTCCCGGGTCACCGAAGTACTCGAATTGCGGTCGCAGAACCGGATCATGCAAGCCGACCTGGCGCACAAGTTCCAGAATATCATTGGCCGCTCCAAGATCATGAAAGAGATCTTCGACCTGATCCAGTCGGTCGCCAATGCCCGTTCGACCGTTATGATCACCGGATCATCCGGGACAGGCAAAGAAATGGTCGCGCGCGCGATCCACTACGCCTCCAACCGTGCCCAACATCCGTTCATCAAGCTGAACTGCGCCGCCTTGCCGGAAAACCTCGTTGAAGCTGAACTTTTCGGATATGAGAAGGGAGCATTCACCGATGCCAAAAAGACCAATCGGGGACGGTTCGAATTGGCCGATGGCGGCACGCTGCTTCTGGACGAGATCTCGGAAATGCCGCTCAATCTGCAATCCAAGCTCCTTCGCGTTATTCAGGAACGCGAGTTTGAGCGTGTTGGCTCGAGCCAGACGATCTCGGTCGATGTCCGGATCATTGCTACATCCAACCGCAATCTAAAGGAGTTCATCTCGCAGGGGCTCTTCCGAGAGGATCTGTTCTATCGCCTCAACGTGATCCCGATCTATCTCCCGCCGCTTGCCGATCGCAGGGAGGATATTCCCGCGCTGACCCAGCACTTCATTGAGAAATACAACCAGGAGAACGGCCGGTCCGTTAAGAAGCTCGATGACCAGGTGATGCGGATGTTCCTCCGTTACCACTGGCCCGGCAATGTCCGCGAGCTGGAAAACATGCTCGAACGGGCGGTTGTGACCGCGAAAGCGGAAATCCTTACCGACGACGATTTCCCGACCGAATTGGCCCTTGGACCGGTGGCCGATGACCTGCCGCCGCTGAAAGTCCCGATGAAGCTTGAGGAAGGGAGCAAATACCTCATTCTCAAAACGCTTGAAAAGTTCAACGGCAACAAGACCAAGGCCGCGGAAGCGCTGGGAATTACGACGCGCACGATCCGCAACAAGCTGGCGGAATACCAGCTGGAAAGCCCCAACTGACCTTCATTTGCATTTGCTCCTGACGGCCCGCCCCATGGCGGGCCGTTCTGCTGTCTGGAAACAGATGCCTGATAAATGTTTGAGCAGATTCTGCCGATACAGTAGCAGTCTGGCAGGCGCAGGTCAATTCCGTCCGCGCCCCTGACCGGCAAAGCAACACAATGGATCTGGCTACACTAGTTGGGCTCGCGCTGGCGTTTGGAGCGGTCGTCGGTTCGTTCATCCT
>JAMPYH010000280.1 GCA_023700785.1 Candidatus Zixiibacteriota bacterium | reverse complement strand
TTCCCGCAATAGCTGGCGGGCCAGTTCGTCGAAAAACAGAAACTGGTCAAACGCCTGGTCGAGGCGAAGTCGCTGGAGAAACTGGGTCTTCCCGGAGCCTGGCGCGCCGGTAATGACAATTCGAGGGACGAAGGTTAACTGGCTCAATATCGGAAATCTATTTCCTGGCCGGTTGAGTGTCAAGGCGGCCAAATCGGTTGAAACCGGGTGCCAAAAGGCGTATGTTAGATAAAACGAAGGACACCGCATGAATATCCAAGAGATTCAGGGATTTCTCCATGAGCAAAAGCTGGATGGCTGGTTGATGGCTGATTTCCATGCCCGCAACTCGGTGGCAATTGACATGCTAAGCCTGCCGAGCCATTTGACCCGTCGATTCTTCTATTATATACCGGCGATCGGCGACCCGACTCTGTTGGTCCATAATATAGAGAAGGCGAAGTTTGGGCATGTGCCAGGAAAGCAGATCCCATTCTCAAGCTATACGGTGTTGGAGCAATCAGTTGCGACCATCCTGTCCGGCGCGAAGCAGATCGCGATGGAGTACTCTCCGCTTGGGCGACTGCCCTATGTTGGGCTGGTGGACGCCGGCACGATCGAGTTTGTGCGCGGATTGGGGAAAGAGATCGTTTCGTCGGCCGACCTGGTGGCCAATTTCCAGGCTCGCCTGACGGTCGAGCAGATGGCCAGTCACCGGATCGCGGCGAGAAACCTGATCGAAGTAAAAAACAAGGCATTCGGGCTGATCCGAGACTCGCTTGCGGCGAGCCGCCAGATCACCGAGTGGGATGTCTGCGCGTTCATGCTGGAGCTTTTCGAAAAGCTCGATATGGTGACCGACGCCGGACCGAACTGCTCGCTTGGCGCGAACGCCGGCAATCCACACTATGAGCCAACACCGCAGAAGTCGCAGATCATCAAAAAGAATGATCTGGTGCTGCTCGATATCTGGGCGAAGCTGAAAACAGATAAAGCGGTGTACGCGGATATCACCTGGATGGGGTTCGCGGGGGCGGCATCCGCGATGCCGGCTGAATGGGTGCGACGGTTCTCCGCTATTCGTGACGCTCGCGATCGCGCGGTCGCGTTTTTGCGCGAGAATATCGATAAGCGAACGGTCTTTGGGTACGAAGTTGATGACGCGACCCGCGAAGTAATAGTCGCGGCAGGATTGGGGAGTTACTTCACGCATCGGACCGGCCATTCCATTCATACCGCGACGCATGGCCCGGGACCGAATATCGATAATCTTGAGACCGAAGATCGCCGCAAATTGCAAAAGGGGCATCTCTTCTCGGTTGAGCCGGGAGTCTATTTCGATGATTGCGGCTTCCGAACAGAGATCGATGTTCTGATCGGACATGACGGTGTCGAGGTGACCACCCTTCCCCTGCAGACCGAGATCACGGCGTTGTTCTGATGTTTGTTTCCGACGACATGATCCGCCGGATGGAGGAGCGCTTCGGCGTTCCCGTCGCCCGCACCTACCGTATCGCGACCACCGCGCATGAACTGGCGCGGATCGCGTCATCGCAAAAACATGGGCGGAATCATGATGTCACGCTCTACGTGCAGAAGGACGACAAATGGATCGTGATAGCGAAACATCCGTACCCCGCGGGGCTGTTCCGTTCGCCGTCAGGCGGACTTGACCCGGGTGAGGATTTTATCGACGGCATCAACCGCGAAGCGGCCGAAGAGCTGGGCTGCAGGGTCGCGCTGGAACGGTTTCTGCTGAAGACCGATGTTGAGTTCTTCCTCGAAAAGGAAATGCCTCTGGCGGATATCCCGGTTCAGCAGATACGGCTGCTCTACGGCGGCCCCATGACCGGGGATAGAAGATCATTGAAGAACCGGATCACGGTCTATCGCGCCCCGGATGACAAGCCGGATAAAAATCGGAACCCTGAGCTGATCCGCTGGCGGTCGTGGGTCTTCCTGGCGCGCTATGTTGACGGAGATTTCCGCTACACCGATCACCATGAGATACGGGAAGTTCGGCTGGTTGACTGGGATCAGTTCGCGGAGTATGGCAAGATCATGAAGACCGCGGGCGGAGGCGGGCTATATTATCGCGCGCTGTTGCATGAGACGGTGGCGGAATTGCTCGGGAAACCGTAGCTGGAGGTCACAACGCGGCCTTTCCGCTACTTGTCGAGGGGATGGTAATTCTCTATATTATTCCCACTGAAGTATGTTAATTATTCGTTACGGAGAATCGCATGGAGACGATCGCTGAGTTCAAAGAGAAATTAAACAGCGCGGTGACGTTCATTCGCTCGCGGACCGAGTTCAAGCCGACTATCGGCATTATCCTTGGTACCGGTTTGGGTTCATTGGTTGACGGTATCGAGCTGGTGGACACAGTGCCGTACGACCAGATCCCGCATTTCCCGGTATCGACGGTCGAGTCGCATGCCGGGCGTTTGCTGTTCGGGAATCTCCGCGGCAAGCCGGTGGTCTGTATGCAGGGGCGGTTCCACTATTACGAGGGATACAGCTTCAAGCAGATCGCGTTTCCGGTCCGGGTGATGAAAGCGCTCGGGATGGAGACGCTGATCGTCTCCAACGCCGCCGGCGGGATGAATCCGAATTTTAGGCCCGGCGATATCATGCTGATCAAGGATCATATCAATTTCTTTCCCGGCAATCCGTTGATCGGGCCGAATGACAACGCCTGGGGTGACCGCTTTCCGGATATGTACGAGACCTACACGTTCGCGCTGCAGGATATCGCCAGGCAGGTCGCGCTGGAGCAGAAACTGCCGATGCAGACCGGCGTTTATCTTGGGCTGACCGGCCCCTGCCTCGAGACGGCGGCGGAATATCGGTTTTTTAGAACGATCGGCGCGGACGCGGTCGGGATGTCAACGGTACCCGAAGTACTGGTGGCGCATCACCAGCGGAATCGGGTACTTGGCTTCTCGATCGTTACTGATATGGGGTTGGCGGATAACATGCATCCCTGCTCGCTTGAGGATGTCATCGGCACCGCCTCCCGCACCGAGCCGAAACTTCGCGATCTAATTGCGGGGTGCGTGGAAAGGATGTAGGGGGGTAATGGCTGCCAATTTGTATGAAGCAGTGCTTCGGCTCAAGTCGGGCTTAGTAGCGATTGCGACCAACGGTGGTACAAAGCTTACCAACGAAGAGTATGTAGAGCTTCGAAAGTCACTGGTAACCGTTAAAAGGCTGAAGGACCGAACTCCGAAGTGTATCCGGTCGTCGCCGACGCTTGCGGATTATTGGCAGTTTATTAAAGAAGCATCACCAACCTATCAAGGTCGTAGGGATTACCTTCGTGATGAGTTTGAGCAGCTAATTGACCTCTTGGAAGGGGATTCTGATAGAACCGTCCCCGACTTTGAAAACACACTTACGAGAGGCGTGGTCACCAGCACCGCAATAGCAGAAGCTTGGGAAAGGTGTCTGGAAAGGAAACGCAGCGATCCAGAAGCAGCAATTACATCCGCCAGGAGCTTGGTTGAGAGTACATGCAAGTATATCTTGGATGAACTAGTGATATCATATGAAGAACGTATTGACCTGCCAAAACTGTACGGCCTCACAGCCAAGCAACTTAATTTGGCCCCGTCAGGGCACACCGAGGATGTCTTCAAGAAAATACTTGGTGGATGTATGTCAGTAGTTGAAAACCTCGGCACGCTCCGCAATCGAATGGGGGACGCACACGGCAAGGGAAGAGTAACCTACAAGCCGGGTGAGA
>JAMPYH010000279.1 GCA_023700785.1 Candidatus Zixiibacteriota bacterium | reverse complement strand
CTTGCTTCCTTAACTTTTCTCCCTGGCTGCCAGGTTAAAAAAATGTGCAGCCGTCACCAAATATAGCGGAACGACTGCACAAAAGTTTCCAAAATCGGACAGCCGTCCGACCGATTCGGCTAACCTATTCTAACGTCTATTCTTACGACGATTCCCGCGACCGAACTCGATCCCCTCCGGCGAGTAATGATCGATCGCCTTCGGCGCCTCGACAGGTCGCTCCGGTTCTTTCGGCTTTTCGGTCGAACTCGGCGATTCCTCTTGCGCCTGGGGCGCATATGACGGACGACCAAACTGCCTTGGCTGGTCGCTCTCGTCACGCGATGATTCTACCGGCTCCGGTCGGCTGTAGCGGGGCGCTTCAGGTTCCGATTCCCGCTCGCCATTGGAGCGCTCAGGAGTCTCGCGCTCAGTCGGCTCAAATGCCGCGGCGCCGCCTGCGCCAAACACTGATTCGGCAAGTCTATCCGAACCGCCGTCAAAAAGATCTTCTGAACCGCTCGGCGTCGATGCTGTCGTCCCGCTGGACTGTGCTGATTCGGTCGGTGCCGGACGTTCAAATCTCCGCGGTCGATCTCCTCGGCCTCGATCACGGTCGCGCCCGCCGCGTCCCTGGCGGTCACGTCCACCGCGCCCGCGATCCCGGCGGTCATTATCGCGCGGTCCGCGATCCGGCCGGTCACCTCGGTCTCTGCGGTAATCTGAATCAGACTGCGGCCGCGATTCAATCGGTGTCACTGAAACGGCTTCCTCTTCAACTTTGGGAAGGACCACCTGCTGGTCCGGTACTTCAGGATCAAACGTATGCGCCGAGCTGCTCACCGCGAAGGGAGAATCCTCGCGCGGCGTTTCGCGGCGCGCCGGCTCAGGACGAGGCGAGTCGCCGCGGTCCCGATTGAAATCCCGTCGTCCGCGATCTCTGTCGCCGCGATCACGTCGATCGCCGCGGTCAAATCTATCGCCGCGATCTCGATCGCCGCGGTCTCTATCCCCGCGATCAGGTCGCTGGTCGCGGTCGCGCGGTCCACGGTCACGGTCATAGCGCTGGTCGCGTCCACGCCCGCGATCCTGGCCCATCGGCCGCTGGCCCGGACGGCTGGACATCATCGGTCCGCCCGGTCGGCCGCGCTGCGGCTCCTCACGGCGTCCCCGAATTTCGTGCGTCTTCTGCCACCAGTTCACCGCCAGCGGGAGCACCACCGCCGCGTACAGGATGATCGCGATCACCAGCACCAGCGGGTACCACAATTCTGAGAACATCTCGCCGAAGCCCAGTCCGTTGCGCCCTACCAGCGCGCCGGCGATGAAGATCATCGCGACCGGAGCCACTACCAAAAGCAGCTCGGATACTTTATTCATCGTCCCACAGAGATCCTCGAGGAAAGAATGCAAAGTGCGGGTGCGGGAGGAGATGGTCGGAAGGACCATCCCGAAGATCAGCGCGAAGATCACCCAGCCGAGGTAGGATCCCTCTATGACCGAACGCATCAGTCCGACCGGGATCAACATCCCCAGGTAGTCCCCCGAAATGCGCGTTTCGACGCCAAAGAGGTCGGTGAAGAGATTCGCGGAAGTGCCGTGCGGATTGATCGCCTCCGCGGCGACCAGTCGCACCAACACGACTCCGACCGCGATCACGACGACCGCGGAGAGAACAGTGATGATAAATTTGCCGGCGGAATCATTATCGAACCGGCGGAGATCTCCGTAGCGCGCGAGCGCCAGAGGAAATCCAACAAGCACTAAAACTATGGCGACTATGGCCAGGGCGTTGACATAAAGAGTGCCGACCAAACCGGCCGCGCTCATGGCGCCGGGCATGATGGCGCCGAGTATCCCGCCCAGGAGAACGCCCACGAGGACTCCCAGCAGGATCAGGTTGATGGTTTTACCTGTCATTTCCAACTACTCTGTTCGATCCGGCCTTTACATACATCTTGCAACCGGTCAAGGCGCCGGACCATGGTTTACACTGTACTGGAGTTGAGGGCCGCTTTGGGCGGCGTGTGATAATCCCGGTTGGAGTATCTGTGCTTCCCGACTTGGCCGGCAGCAGGCTCAGGGCCTGGGGAGCGTGACAACGAATTCCAGTATGCCGTTGTGGCGTTACAATCGGCATAACAATATGGCGGAACAAAGGTTCGTGCAAGTTCTTTTTGGCGCTATCGCCATGAACAACAATAGGGGAGAAGCTTCCTCCCGATTCCATTCTCGCATACCCGAACCAACAACCTCCCCGCCCGAAAATCAATTAAAACTCTGTTCCATCTTGCGTTAGGCCGAATATTTGCGTAGTCACCTACCTATGCCAGCCGACCGGACCCCCACCGCAATCCTGCGCCTCTTTTTCTGGTATCATCTGCCGCCTGTTCTTTTGGCGGCCGCGATTCTCTATGTCTCGTCCATCCCCAATCTCGCCGGTCCGACTACTTCGATAATCGGCTTCGATAAACTGGCCCATATCGGCGAATACGGCCTGTTCTGCTGGTTGACCCTCAGGTCAATCACTCGCGATGGAGCCACCGTCTTGTTTTGGAAACGCGCTTTCTGGGTCGTGATCGGACTGGGGCTTTTTGCGGGACTTGACGAGATCCTGCAATCTTTTGTCCCGGGACGCGACTCCACGGTCGCAGACTTTGCGGCCGACCTGATCGGGATCCTGGGGGCAACCTTTGTCTGGAAACGGTTAAAAACAGGCCAATTTTAGGCCGTGAAAATCGCTGTATCTTTTTTGTACAACCGGACTTTAGTATCTTGACTTATGAGCGACATCGGCTATATTTTCGGCGGTCGACAATTTGGAAAAGGGCGCCTTGTACCCCTCACGGCATCGCCTTTTCCCCTTCACATGGTCTAACAGAACTGGCTTGTAGGAATACCTTACGAGTTTTTTGCGTTGGCGGTAAACCGCGCTTCACAGAGCGAACGCCGCGACCACCGCCCGCGCCAACATCAACAGATTACTTCTGGACGGGAGCGACGATTATCCGGCAGACCCGATGTCTTACCGGATCGATCCACGGGCGGGCAAACTTTTCGATGTCACATACTGCTTCGACATTCATGCGAAACCTGTCATATAGGAGAACCACCATGAAGCGCACGTCACTTTTGATTGCGTTCTTGTGTGCACTGCTGGTCGGCTTTGGAGCGGATTACGCTGCCGCTCAGGACGGCATTGTGTCGTTAGACCATGTCGACGGCCTGGTCAGTCCAAATACCGTGGCCAATAGCCAGAAGCTGCGGTTTGTCATGAGACTGAATAACGATTCAGGGAAGAAAGTCGACATTTCGCTCGGGTGGCGATTGACTTCTCCTGATGGCGCCACCTGGGATAGCACGACCATTGACTCGTGCGGCCCTAACAATGTCGACGGCGAGAACATTCTGCTGCTCCGTTTTAATACGGTAGCGGCCTTTACCGCCTTTAGCAACGACGGGATCCCTGCGGATACCCTGGGCTTTCTCGGAGCGGGTACGCCAACATCCGCGTCTCGCCAGTTGGCCATAGGTTACAACGACACCGCCATGGCGGTGAACGCGTGGGTCTCTAATGACGCCAACGCCGGAAAACATATTTGTGTGGACTCTTCTTGGTGGGAACCAGGTGGAAGTTGGAAGTGGGTTTACAACACTGGGACAGGTGTCGCGGATCTCTTCCCGCAATGGACCAACCAGTTGGGGATGACCCATCAGCCGGGCCAAGGGTTCTGCTTTCAGTTTGAAGGCGGCGCCGCCCCGATAGTGCTTG
>JAMPYH010000010.1 GCA_023700785.1 Candidatus Zixiibacteriota bacterium | reverse complement strand
CTTTCTCCCGATCATTATCTCGCGTTGCCGGAGACCGACCCGTTTGTAGGCATGCTCGAGGTTTCCCTGCTGCTCTCCAAGTTCGCGCATCAGCATCAGGATGAGATCATTGCCGGTCCTCCTCCGTTGGGTCCGGAGTCGTCCTGGGCAGAACAGTTCGCCGTCTTTGCGTCGGCCAGCGGATTCAGCTACACGTCTGCCCGCACCGAAGCCGCGCTCGCCGTGTTGGTCACCGCCCGATTGGAACGATACTCTCAGCAGGTCATTAGTTCCGCCGAACAGCTTTTCCAGCTCTCGCAACAGCGCGACAACGGTCTCTTTCACCAACATCACGATTACATTGAGATGCGACTGCGGCAGGAAGCTTTTACCCGCAAGTTCGGCACTCGTGAAGCTTACGCCAGGGTAGTCATTCAGGAGCGGCCGGATATCCGGCTGGCCGCGGAGATCCTCCGGGGAAAGCCGCGCTCGTGAACATCCTGATGTATATCCTGTGTGGCATATTGGCGGGACTCCTGGGCGGCTATCTCGGGGTTGGCGGCGGTATAGTGATCGTCCCCTTCCTCACTCTGGCGATGGGGCTCGATATCAAGCTGGCGATCCCGGTATCCATGGCCGCGATCGTGGTCAATTCTCTCGCGTCATCCAGCGAATATATGAAAAAGGGGATGGTTGATCTCGAGCTGATGGTGGTGTTGACATTCGCCATGGTGCTCGGCATGCTCATCGGGAGCTCATTACTGACTATAATGGAGGCCGGCTATATCAAACTGCTGTTGGCGGGCTTCATGCTCTACACTGCCGTAACATTGATGCGAGGTCAAGAGAAAGCGCCGCAGGTGGTAGCCGCTAACAAAAAGACCCGGCTTCGGCTTTGCGCGGTGCTCGCTTTTGTGGGCGGCATTCTGGCAGGTTTGGTCGGCGTTGGCGGCGGTTTGATCGTGATCCCCCTGATGTTTTTGATCATTGGAGTACCGTTGGCCACCGCGCGGGGTACGTCATCGTTTATTGTCGGGTTTTCCGGCGCCGCATCGCTCGCGGTTTACTTTATCAATGGACTGGTCAGCCTAACGGTGGCGCCTTCGGTCATACTGGGGACTATCATCGGCGGCAAACTTGGCGGGCGCATGGGGACGTTGGCAAAGCCGACCTCGGTGAAGATCATCTTCTTCCTGCTGCTCACCTATGTTGCCATCCGGCTCATTTACGGCGCCTGGAGCGAGCTGTGAGTCGAGACCGCATGCTGACATCGCTCATTCGCTTCGACCTCTGGTCGTGGTACTTCTTCATCGCCTGGTTCGGGATCGGCATGATCCTTTGGTTGGCCGGCAATGACGCTGGCGCAACGACCGCATACTGGGGAATCGTTCTGGTCCTGGTAAATAACCTGATTCGCCTGCTGTTTGTCGCCGAGCATTTCAAGATCTCTCGCCAGCCGCGATATCGGATGCTGGCGTACATCTTACTGGCGGTTCTGGTCCTCTCTATCGGCGTCCAGATGCTCCGCTGACCCAAACACCTATGCAGACGCTCCTGTTTTGTGATTTCGACGGCACCATTTCGCGACGAGATATCGGCTATTCTCTCTTTCATCATTTCAGCGGCGGCCATAACGACGCGCTCCTCCCTGACTGGAAGGCCGGCCGTATCAGCAGTCGAGAAGTGTTGACCCGCGAGGCCGCCATGGTGTCGGCGACCCAATCAGAGATCATGTCATTCCTGGGGCAATTTGAGATCGACCCAGGGTTCTCCGCGTTCGTAGTTCAAAGCCGTAAAAACAGGATTGAACCGGTCATACTTTCCGATGGATTGGATTTCTATATCAAGTATATCCTCGAGCGCAATCAGCTTGGCGGTCTGCAGGTGGTCTCAAACGTCGGCCACTTTATCGCGAACGGTCTTGAGATCGAGTTCCCGCGAGTCAACAGAGCCTGTCGTCGATGCGGCAACTGCAAGGGGGAGATCATTGAAGAGTTCTGTGCGCAGGCGTCGGGAACAGTCCGCACGGTCTTCATCGGCGACGGATACTCGGACATCTGCGCGGCGCGCGTGGCGGACCGTCTCTTCGCCAAAAAAGACCTGGCGGTATATTGCCGCGAACAGAATATTGCGTATACTACCTTCGATACCTTCCATGATGTCGCCTCGCGGCTGACTCGTGAAGGATACTTCTCGGAATAGATCGAATCACGCAGATGGAAGGATAGGATCGGTGAAAGCACTCATCATGGCCGGCGGATTTGGCACGCGCCTCCGCCCGCTCACGGTCAATGTCCCCAACCCGATGGCGCCGGTCGGTACGATCCCGATGATGGAACATGTCGTCGGCTTGCTGGCGCACTATGGGATCACGGATGTCACTTCGCTGCTGTACTTCCAGCCCGAGATCATCAAAAACTATTTTAAGGATGGCAGCCAGTTCGGCGTACGGATGAATTACTGCCTGCCGGATGACGATTATGGCACCGCCGGCGCGGTTCGATTCGCTCTGCAGAATGTTGGCGAGCCGGTCATTGTGATCTCCGGTGATCTGGTTACGGATTTCAATCTGGAGGAAGCGATCGACTGGCACCAGAAGAAACAGGCTGACGCTACCATCCTGCTGACCCGCATGGAAAACCCGCTGGCGTACGGGATCGTCATTACCGATGACAACGGCCGCATAGAGCGCTTTCTCGAAAAACCGTCCTGGGGCGAAGCGTTTTCGGATACCATCAACACCGGCATATACATCCTCGAGCCTGCCGCCATCAATCTGATCCCCGGGAAAACCAACTTTGATTTCTCCCAGAACCTCTACCCGCTCATGCTGTCGCGGCAGATGGGACTCTACGGCGAGATCATGAAGGGATACTGGCGCGATGTCGGCAATGTGGATGAGTATCATCATGTCCATGTCGATCTGTTTGAGAAGAAAGTGGCGCTTGACCTGAAAATGGAGATCGTCCGGGGTGAACACGCGACTGTTTATATGGGACAAAACGTGCAGATCGCGCCCGATGTCCAGATGCATGGGACCATCATTCTCGCCGATGACGTCATTGTCGAATCCGGGACGCGCCTTGAGAATGTCTCTGTCGGTCACCGCGGCCGGATCGGCCATAAGTGCGACTTGAATAACAGCGTCATTTGGGCCGATTGCGCGGTCGGCAACGAATGCGTCTTTTCGTCCGCGACGGTCTGCGCGCGAAACCGTATCGGCCACAATGTCCACCTGCATGACCGGGTGATCATCTCGGATGATTGCGTCATTGGTGATTCCGCGACGGTCAAGACCAATATCAAGGTCTGGCCGGGAAAACAGGTCGATGACGGCGCGATCGTTTCGGCATCGCTCGTCTGGGGAGAAAAATGGAATCGCGAACTGTTCACTGATTCCAAGATCACCGGCCTGGCGTTGACCGAGGTCACTCCTGAAATGGCGGTCAAGGTCGGCTCGGCGCTGGGAGCGTTTCTCGGTCTCGGCGCGAGAGTAGTGACCAGCCGTGATGGTTCCGATATCTCCCGTCTCCTCCGACGGGGGCTCATTTCCGGACTGCTGGCAAACGGCGTGCATGTCTCCGACCTTGAAACCATGCCGGTTCCGGTAGTACGGTATGGTCTGCGGAAGGACAAGTTCGACGCCGGCGTGTATGTGCGGCATAATCCGGACGACTACCGCCATATCGATATCATCCTGTTTGACGGCAACGGTCTCGATATGCCGACCAGCAAACTAAAAAAGATCGAACGGCAGTATTTCGGCGAGGATTACGAACGCGCGCCACTGGACCGTATCGGCCATCTTGATCGTCCGATCCGGGTCATGGACAACTATCGCGAGGAGTTTCTTTTAGCGACCGATGTTGAATTGATCCGCCAGGCCGGATTCAAGATCGTGATAGACCATTCCAATGGAGCCTCCTGCCAGATCTTCCCTACGCTCTTCTCGCTTCTTGGCATTTCGGCCACCGAATTGAATGCCAGTCTGAATCCGCGCAAGTTCTCGTCGTCCTCGGAGGAACAGGCCCAGGCGATCGTCCAGCTCGCGGCGATCACCGCGTCGCTGCATGCTGATATCGGATTCCATTTGAACTCCGCCGCCGAGAAGTTGACCGTGGTCGATGAACTTGGCAAACCGGTCGATTCGCAGTTACTCCTGCTTATCGTAACCGAGCTGTATCTTCAGGTTCACCGCCCTAAGAAGATCGCAGTGCCGGTATTGGCTTCGATGGGGATCGAGGATATCGCAAAAGAATACGCCGTCGAGGTCATCCGTGTCTCCAACGATCATCGCGCCATGATGGATGCGCATACGCGCGGCGGGATAGACTTTGTCGGCGGCACCAAAGGCGGCTTTATCTTCCCCGGTTTCCAGATGGGCGCGGATGCCATGCTTGGCGCGGTCAAGATCCTCGAACTGATGGCCAAGACTCGGACTCGCTTTGGACAGCTCCGGCAACGGCATGAGAGGTATGTCAGGCACTCCATCTCTGTCCCCTGCCCGTGGTCGAAAAAAGGTACCGTAATGCGCCGCCTGATCGTTACGTCGAACGACAAACAACGCCAGTTGATCGACGGCGTAAGGATATTCGAAAGTGACGGATGGGTATTGATCGCGCCGGACCGAGCAAGAGCGTCGTTTAATATCATGGCCGAATCACGTTCCCGTGAGGAAACCATTAAGTTGCTGGACCAGTATCGATCGTTCGTCGAAGAATCTCAGACCGCCTGAGAGAGAAAAATTATGACCGCCGAGCCACGAGAGCTCAACGGTCATGAATGATAGGTTGGGAACTATTGTAAACCGTGCTGGCGTGTGTTGGGCACGTTCAGCCTGGCCTTTGGTTGTTATATGTAAGTTGCGGGCAAAAAGTTTCACATTTCTGTCAACAGCGTTCCTTAAATAGCCCAAATTAGTCTCTGTTAGCCTATCGGTCAACTCTGGACTTGTGCAAACTCCGTTCTCCCTTAATATTAGGCAATTATTTACACGGACCCGAAATTGGAGCGAAGACCTGAGTGGACTATGCAACTAGAACCAAGATAGCTACTATCCTGATTGACGACCGAGTGCCGGTTGACTCTCCGGTCACCATTCTCGGCTGGGTTCGGACTGTCCGAACCGGAAAAGAAGTAGCGTTTCTGGAAGTCAATGATGGCTCCTGCATGAAAAACGTTCAAGGCGTGGTCAACCAGCCGGAGCGTTTTCCGATCCTCGACAAGATCCTGACCGGTGCGGCGATCCGCATGAAAGGAAAACTGGTCGCGTCGGCCGGCAAAGGGCAGAAGTACGAAGTCGCGGTGGACGGGCTGGATCTGGTGGGCGAAGCGGATGCGACTTTCCCCCTTCAAAAGAAACGTCACTCGATGGAGTTCCTTCGGGATATCGCGCACCTTCGTCCCCGCACCAATACCTTTGGCGCGGTCAACCGCCTTCGCTCCAAATTGGCCTTCGCCATTCACAAGTATTACCAGGAACGCGGCTTCTTCTACATCCATACGCCGATCATCTCCGCCTCGGATTGCGAAGGCGCGGGCAATCTATTCAGGGTGACCACCGTCGATCTGCACCATCCGCCGATGAAAGACGGCCGGCTCGACTGGGACGCTGATTTCTTCGGGACAGAGGCTTATCTGACTGTTTCGGGTCAACTGGAAGGCGAACTGCTTGCCACCGCTTTGGGGGATATCTACACCTTTGGCCCGACGTTCCGCGCGGAGAACTCCAACACGGCTCGCCACGCAGCCGAGTTTTGGATGATCGAGCCGGAGATGGCCTGGGCAGAGCTTGAAGATAACATGAATCTGGCGGAGGACTTTCTGAAGTTCCTGTTCCGTTACGCGCTGGATCAGTGCAAGGATGAAATGGATTTCTTCAGCCAGTGGGTGGATCCCGGTGTGCGCGAAACGCTGGAGGGGATAGTCCAATCAAAGTTCGAGCGCCTTCCCTATTCCGAAGCGATCCGGATCCTCGAGAGGTCCGGCGAGAAGTTTGAGTATCCCGTCTCGTGGGGGATCGATATGCAATCTGAGCACGAGCGCTACCTGACCGAGAGGACCTTCAAAAAGCCGGTGATCGTCTATGATTACCCCGAGGAGATCAAAGCGTTTTACATGCGCCTGAATGACGACGGCAAGACCGTTAGAGCGATGGATGTGTTGGTCCCCAAGGTTGGCGAGATCATCGGCGGCAGCCAGCGCGAGGAGCGGTTTGATATCCTGGTTGACCGGATGAAGAAGAAGGGGATCGAGAATGTCGAGGCATACAGCTGGTATCTGGACATCCGCCGCTACGGGTCAGTCCCGCATGCCGGCTTCGGTCTCGGCTTCGAGCGAGCGCTGATGTATATCAGCGGGATGGGGAATATCCGGGACGTGGTCCCATTCCCCCGTGTACCTCGCTGGGCAAAGTTCTAGATCTGTCATTTTACTGTCATGAGCCGACTGTTCAGTCGGCTTTTTTATTGATCGGTAATTGCTTACGGAATATGAGGCCGATGGGATCTCCCCAAAAAAAAGCGCCCCGCGCCGGGGGGGAGGGGGAACGGCACAGGGCGGGACCGACGAGACCCGAAGGTCCGTCGTATCCTTTTTAACCGATGTCTCGGTCAATAGTTTCGTTTAGTTGACCGAAGGATCATTTTTGGTGACCCGTCTTTGGTTACAAATCAGCTAGAGCGCACTGACTGAATCTTACGGCACGCTCTCAATGGCTTGCAACGCGCTTAATTACGCGAGTTTCGGCGGGAAAGCAAGTAGTTTCTGAACTACGCCAGGCGAAATTCATTCACTTTTCTACGCAATCCGACCTTTGTTTCTCCGCAATCATCACCTGACTATTATACGTTTTGGGCAGTGGAAATGACTGTTCCGAACTGTTACCCAGCAGAAGGGAACGCTCAATTGAAATCCAATTTCAGAATTATTGATAAAATGGGTGATTTTCACTGTGCAACCAAGGTCGTGATTTGCCCTAACTGGGTTTTTCTTACTTGCTTTCAACTTTTGTCGCGGCCGATATTATAGTTTCGCCGGCCGCGGGATGCGGTCCCGTCCAATTGCACAGCAGACTCCGAACGACAGCATTTGTCATAAAGAAAGGAGTTCTTTGTGTTGAATTTCATCTGGTACATCATCGTTGGATTCTTCGCCGGACTTATCGCCCGCGCCGTTTTGCCGGGCGGAGATCAGATGGGCTTTCTGGCGACCACCGCGGTCGGAATAGTCGGCTCGGTGATCGGAGGATACATCGGCGGACGAACCCAACCCTCGGGTCCAGGCACTACCTTTCAAAAAGCCGGGTTTATCTGGTCAATTGTTGGGGCGGTGGTCTTACTGATCATCATCCGACTATTGCGCTAATTGGCTCTGCGGATAATCTTGGGTAGTAATGTCTTGAGAACTGAGTTCTACAAAGGGGTGATCGCCACGGTGCCGGGGTCATGCGCCGTGGCGATCTCACACAGGGGGGACATGGGGATTTTGGGCTTCGTATTAGAGCACCCGGTGGCTCATTTCGCAATCTCTAAGACCCTTAAAATCAACTACTTGGGTCACCGAGCTATTTTCTTGACAATTCCTGCCCAAGTTTGTTTACTGTTTGGCTTGGGCGTACCAACTTCCATCAAAGGAGCCGATTTTTGCAGGCCAAGGATAAGGCGGAGGTAACCTACCCCGACCTCTTCGAAAAATGCTATAACTTCACCGATGCCCGGGATGTCAAGGCGATGGGCATCTATCCCTACTTTCATCCTATTCAGTCGGCTCCCGGCAACGAAGTGATCGTTGACGGCAAACAGTGCATAATGGTTGGCTCCAACAACTACCTTGGTTTGGTCAACCACCCGAAAGTGAAAGAGGCCGCGGCCCAGGCCGCGATGAAGTACGGCTCCGGTTGCACCGGCTCACGCTTCTTAAATGGTACGCTCGACCTGCACCTTGAGTTGGAGCGCCGTCTTGCCAAGTTTGTGCATAAAGAGGCAGCGCTGGTCTTTTCCACCGGATTTCAGACCAACCTCGGCGCCATCTCTTGTTTGGTAGGAAAAAATGACGCAGTCGTGATCGACCGACAGGTGCACGCCTGTATCGTTGACGGTACCCGGCTCTCGTACGGCAAAGTCTATAAGTTCGCGCACAATGACATGGAAGACTGCGAGCGCGTAGTCGCCAATGTCCGCGCCATCAATGGCCGCGGCGGCATGCTGATCGTGGTTGACGGCGTCTTCTCCATGGAAGGGGATATTATCAACCTCCCGGATCTCGCCAAGGTCGCCAAGAAGTATGGCGCACGACTGATGGTCGATGACGCGCACTCGATAGGCGTCCTCGGACCGACCGGCGCCGGCACAGCGGAACATTTCGGCCTGACTGATGACGTTGACCTGATCATGGGGACGTTCTCCAAGTCTTTTGCCTCTTTAGGCGGATTTATCGCAGGTGATGCCCTGACGATCGACTATATCCAGCATTTCGCCCGCAGCCTGATCTTCTCGGCGTCCATCACGCCGTCGTCCGCCGCCGCGGTGCTGGCCGCGCTGGATATCATTGAGGCTGAGCCGGAACGTCGCGAACATCTCTGGCGCAATGCCCGCAAGATGCAACACGGCTTCCGGAGTATGGGCCTGGATATAGGCCATACCGCCACGCCGGTGGTGCCGATCGTTGTGGGTGAGGATCTCGAAACGTTCGCTTTCTGGAAAGATCTCTTTGACAACGGTGTCTTTACTAATCCGGTCATCTCGCCCGCAGTGCCGCCAGGACGCGGCATGATCCGGACATCCTATACCGCGACTCACACCGACGAGCAGTTGGATCGAGTGCTCGAAGTGGTCGAGCGAGTGTCGCGACAACGTGGCTTGATCTCGTAATCAGATTATGACCCAGGTAGAAGTCGTGGAAGTTGAGTCGCCGACTCAGCTTGACCAATTCATTAAGTACCCCAACAAACTCTACAAAGGTGTCCCGTACTATGTGACGCCCTTGGTGATGGAACGCAAAGCGTTCTTCGATTTTGAGAAGAACCCGTTCTATAAGACCTCCAAGGTCAAACTTTTTCTGGCGCTTCGCGATGGTGAGGTCGTCGGGCGGATCGCGTCGTGCATCAACTATACGCATAATGATTTCCATCATGAGAAGGCCGGCTTTTTTGGTTTCTTCGACACTATCGATGATTACGATGTTGCCAGGGCGCTCCTGAAAGTCGCCATGATCAACCTCGCCAAAGGAGAAGCGGACGTCATGCGCGGGCCGATGAATTTCTCGACCAACCATGACATCGGGTTCCTGATCGACGGCTTTGATCTGCCGCCGACCGTGATGATGCCGTACAATTTCCCGTACCAGCCGCGGCTGGCGGAGAAGTTCGGCCTGAAAAAGGTGATGGATCTCAACGGGTACGTGATCACCAAGGACGACCCGATCTCGGAGCGGATCCAGCGCGTGGTCGGCAAACTGAAAGAGCGGAGCAAGATCACGTTACGAACGCTGAACATGCGTGATTTTGATAATGAAGTTAAGCTGATCAACGACGTGTACAATCAGGCATGGGCGCACAATTGGGGCTTTGTGCCGATGAACTACGAGGAGTTCGCCCACATGGCGGCCGACCTGAAACAGATCGCCGATCCCGAGATGGTGTTGATAGCCGAACATGACGGGAAGCCGGTGGCCTTTTCCATCGCCTTGCCGGATATCAACCAGGCGCTGATCCATCTCAAAGGGCGACTATTCCCGTTCGGCTTCCTCAAACTGCTCTGGCATACCAAGATCCGGAACAAAGTGAATGGCGTGAGGATGATCACTATGGGGGTCATCCCCGAGTACCAAAAGCGCGGGATCGATATGATCTTTTTCCAGGAAACTCACGACCGCGGCCTCGCGCGCGGGTATAGCTGGGCCGAGCTCTCCTGGATCCTCGAGACCAACGAACTGATGTGCCGCGCCGCCGAACAGATGGGGGCCAAGCTGTACAAAAAGTATCGCATTATGGAAATGCCGCTCTAAACTCGCGGAGTTTCGCACGGATCACCATATCCGCGCGTCATTAGCGAAATGGGATGCATGCGCAAGATCACCCTCCTTCTGACCATTAGCGTTCTTCTCGCTGTCGTTGTCTCCTGCACCAGCCGCTACAGAATCGAGCTGTTCCAGACGGCCGATGAAGTTCGACGCAAGGTAAAGGTCGAATCCACTCAATATATCCCTGGTCGCGTCCTGGGGGACCCCAACGCGATCGAGAAGTTCGCCGCCGGCAACGGCAATACCATGATCGTCACCACCGGCACACGGGGAGTGACCCAGGGCGCTGAGACCTATGCTGTGCTTCGCTTCGACGAATACTTTCGCTGTGATATTTACTTTGAGCTTCCCGAGCCGGTGCTAGTTGATTCCCTGCCGCTTATGGATAACTCATATCTCTGGATCAAGGGACGATACGATCAACCGGCGGGCTCGCGCCTGTTTATGCCGGAGTCCGGTTACCTGGCGATCGATTCTATCGCGTCGGGGAGATTATACGCCACGCTCAATGGCGTCTTTCGGAACGCGGATGCGACGCCGCTCGCGTTTGACGGTCAATTCAGGGTCAAGTTCAAAGACTGACCGGATCACGCTTCCGCCTCAGCCAGAGCATCCGAAAACATCTTCAGTCCGTAGTCATCAAAGAGGCAGAACTGCACTCGCTCCAGCGAGGTCGCCCGCTCCCGATACCCGCGTACCACGGCTATCATCAGATTGGCGCAGGCTTTCATCGGAAAGCCGCCGACACCGGTGCCAAACGCCGGAAACGCGATCGATCTGATATTCAATTTCTCAGCCAGATTGAGACTCGCCACGGTCGCCTGTCGGATCAGTTTGTCGCTGGTGCGAAGATCCTGTCCCATTACCGCGGCGTGGATGATATACTTGAAGCGCAATTCTCCCGCCCCGGTATGGATAGCTTCGCCGGTCATAACCGGCCCTTTGGCAACCGCCTGTTGCTCGATCGTCTCTCCCCCGGCTCTTTTGATCGCTCCGGCTACGCCTGACCCCATCCAGAAATGGTTGTTGGCGGCATTGACGATCGCTTCAGTATCGGTGGACGTGATATCGCGTTGCACGAGTTCAAGGTGATAAGGCATATGGAGTTATTTCAGAATTACATCGACCCAACTGAATAATCTTATTGAATAAGCATAGCAGGTTAGTGGCTGATAATCAAGCCGCTCAAGCGCCGCAAAGATCGTCAGGCGCGAAAAATCACTTGACAACATGGACCCTCCCTGCTATTATGGGCATGAAAGTCCCCGCATTAGGAGGCCTTAACCATTCCGGGCCTCGCCGCCTTCGGCGACAAACAGACGGGCACTTTCACACAGCTTTATTAAAGTCTAACAGCACCCTTAGGTATGGCCCGAGGGTGCTAATTTTTTGGGGAGGCTGAGTCAGTCCGAGCGTCAAGATAGCGGCCGATAGCCCAATTGCCGATGCAATTGAGCGCCATGCCGATCATTGCACCAACCAAAGCGCCTACCAGAACATCAAAGGGATAATGCACCCCCACAAAGATCCGACTGACAGATATCAGCGAAGCTACGATCAACAACCAGGCGAAAACCTTCATTCTTCCATTTCCCCAAAAGAGCGCCTGCCCAAACGCATTGGCGGCGTGAGCTGATGGCATCGAAAACGCCGCACCGCAATTCACCAGCAAGTGAACATCCGGCAAGTCGCGACAGGGGCGCACTCGCTCAAAAATATCCTTCAAGAGGTTTGCCGCTGCCTGGTCAGTAAGTGCGAGAGTCAGGCCGGAGAATATCACCATCAGTCGCGTCCGTTTATCCCCTCTCCAGAGAATAAGCAGAATGGCGATCGCGAACAGGACGCGAAGAACCGCGTCCGAAGTAACGAACGGCATCACCAGATCAGTCACCGGGTTGGCCAGTTGAACATTGATAAAATAGAATAACGCGCGGTCAAGCGCAGCCAGCCACTCAAGCATAGGTCGCCGGCTCCTTGGTTAGAAAACGTTCGACTTCGCGAAGTTTCGGCGCGCCGGTTCTCGCTCCCGGCTTGGTGCATTTGAGGGCGGCGACAGCCGCTCCAAAGCGCAGTCTCGCCGGCATCCCCCAGCCTTTTAGCAGACCAAACAGATACCCCGCGTGAAACGCGTCTCCCGCGCCGGTAGTGTCGCGCGCGGTGACCCGGTAGGCTTTTTGAGTGTGAAAGCCCGACGCATCCAGTCCTGTCGAGCCTTTCAATCCTTCGGTCACCACGATCTCTCCCGGGCAGATCATGGACAGCTTCGAGATCGCGTCCTTGACGGTAGTCGTATTCGTGAAGGGGAGGGCGAAAGCGTCGGCAACAACGAGATGATCCACCAGCGGGAAGACCGGCGAAACATCGTTCCGTATTGACCCGATATCAAATGAGATCAACGCGCCGACCTTGCGCCCCCATTTCGCCAGTTTGATGCAAGCCGCCAGATCACGGCCATCAAGATGGATGATCCTGGGGAGCGGCAATTTGTCGAGAACGAGATCGCCTGGTTTGACTTCGATATTTCGATACAGCGCGATCGTCCGTCGCCCCGAATCGGCTTCGATCAAGCCTGCCGCGGATGCCGATGCCCGCTTTTTAACGATAATGGTACGGGCATCGACTTTCTCTCGCTGTAATTCTTCAATGCTCAGCCGACCGAACAGATCATCCCCTACCGCGGCGATAGCGGCGGTCGTGCGGCCAAGTCGGCTCAATCCGACCAGAGTATTCGGGACCGGCCCTCCGCCCTGTACGATCAGACTGGTGGCGTCGATCTTGCCGCCGACTTCCGGAAAGCGCGGGACAGTGAAAAGCAGGTCGAGCGGAATGATCCCCAGACCCAGGACGTCTATTCTCTTCTTAGGAGAGCGCTTCAATCGACCCCTTTCCGGAGGTCAACTCCACCAATGCGGACCGAAGTTCTTCCGCGCGGGAGCGCCTGATGCTGAGTTCCAGCCGCACCTGGTCGCTGAAATCGCTTGAAGTCGCGGTCGCGCCAAGTTTGGCGGCCAGACGTTGAACTTTATCATAAAAGCCAAAATCGATCACCAGCCTCAACTGCGCCCGCACGAACTGCTCGACTTTCCCTGATCGGTCCAGGACCATCCTCGCGGCTTCACCATAGGCATGCGTCAGGCCGCCGGTGCCTAGATTCGTGCCGCCGTAGTGGCGTGTGACAACCAACAGGATATTACTAAGATCTGAGCCGACGATATGATCGAAGATCGGTTTTCCGGCGGTGCCGTTCGGCTCGCCGTCGTCCGAGTACCTGCTTTTGGCTTCTGAGAAGAGACCGACCCGGTAGCCGTAGCAGTGATGCGTGGCCGCATGCTCCCGTTTTCGAATGGCGTTCAGCCGTTCCAGAGCCTGCTCGGCCGACTCAACCAGACAGGTCTCGCCGATAAATCGCGAGTTCTTGATCTTGATCTCGGCGGTAGATTCGCGGGCGATGGTGAAGTATTGGTCTTCCATGGATCATCATACGAGCGCTTTGATGATGTCCTGCACGCGATCCAGCCCTTGCATCGGGATCACTCCAGAACGCATCGCCAGTTCGACGCTGTTCTGGTCGGCCAGCGGGCCATACGCGGGATCGATCACCAGGAATCCCATCTTCCCGATCAGCTTGCAAAACTCGATGATGTCTCGCGTGCGTCGCGAGCCGGTATAGACTTCGGTGACTACAACCGCCTGGCCAAGGGCGACCAGAAGCCGGTCCGTAGCTTCCAGCGTGCTTTTCCCAATGTCGAAATCAGGCGGGTACTCGCTGAGCAGGCCGCCGTTGCGGGCTATATCGATGGCGAGCGGCATTTCCTCGGCAGTGGCAAGATGGTCAAAGCCGGTGTCAACAACCGCAAAGGAGAGGCCGCCGGCGGCTCTGGCCCCCAGGTGGGCCGCGGCGTCGTTTCCGCCGGTCAAGGAAGAGACTACCTGTACACCGGCCTCTCCAAACAGCCGCGCGACGCGGGTAGTCAGGTCGATTCCCCGTTCCGTAGCGGCATCTGTCCCGACCAATGTCACTGACTTGGCCGCCGGATTCGGCATGTTCCCGCGCAGATACAGCAGCGGCGGTGGGTCGTTGAGCTCGCTCAACAGCGCACCGTAATCAGCGTCAAAACGAGATCTGATCGAGATATCGCGGTCCTGAAGTTCGGTAACAAAGGCGGCAGACTTTTCCAAGTGTTTATGCGCGTTGGCCAGCTTCTTCGCGGCCGAAGTGGATATGCCGTTGATCGTCTGCAATGACTCGATGGAAGCATCGAGGATCCCGCCAAGGTCGCCAAAGCGTTGAAACAGCAGGTCGAACATGCGCGGGGTCATGCCGCCAAAGCGGGTCAACGCGACCAACTGGACGGCAGGCGGATAATGAACGCTTGAGGCCATGGAGCAACCTACGCCAACCGGTCCGGCTTGTCAAATAGGGAGCCGCTTGAAATCTGGCCGCCTTTCCGCTATACTTGCACGCATGAAGAAAAATAGCATCCTCAGCGTGATACTTATCGCCGCGACTGTCGTCGGCTGTTTCGGCGAACCGGAGACATTAGAAGAGTTGACCAAAGCCGGTGACAAGGCCTTCACCGACCAGAGGTTTTCGGAAGCGCGCGGCTACTATCAGAAAGGTCTGAGATTGAAGCCGTCGGACCGCTACCTGCTTTATTTCACCGGCCTGACATTCCGCCGTGAAGCGCAGTATGACTCCGCCTTAAGCTACCTCAAGCGGGCTGATCTGCTCCACCCGGGGGATCGTGAGATCAATCTGGAGATCCGCGACCTGGCCAAACAGGCCAAGAACTGGCGCTATACGATCGACGCGATCAAGACGCTGATCGCCACCGGCGATCGCGAAGAGGATTATTACAGCGAACTGGCGGAATTGTACGCGCGAGATAGCGCCGCCGCGATGTCGTTTCACTATCAAAGAAAAGTGATCGAGCAGCGCCCGGACTCGCCGGAGGAATATATGCGGTTCATCAATGTCGCGCTGGCGGTGGAATCGGCTTCCGTGGCGCTCGACTATCTTGACTCCGCCGTCAGTCGTTTTGGCGAGCGCAATGAGTTTAAGGCCAATCGGGCGTTTGTGCTGGTTTACCAGCGGGACTATGACGGCGCTGAGAAGTTGTTCCGAGAGGTGATCGCCAATGACAGTACGATGATCGGCTATAAGCTTGGACTGGCCAACGTGCTTTCGATGTCCGATGACCGCGCCAAGCTCCGCGAGTCATTGTCACTCTATCGTCAGATCCGCGCCGCCCTCGGTTCCGATCAATACAATGTTGATTCGATGATCTCCGCGCTCGAACAGCAAACACGCTGATCCACTTCACAGACATTACCCAAAAAGAACGCCGGCCACTAGCGAGCCGGCGTTGGGTCTGCTTCAGGTCGCGGTCCGAAGCAAGACCTTACTTAGGAGGGTGAGTGAGAAATCGGTTAATCGTCGTCCCAGCCTGAACCGTCCTCAAGCTGACGTCTAAACTTCAGCTGATCCATGCCGTCTTCGGAGCCGTTCGGATCGCAGTTCAATTTCCAGCGACCCTGGAAGAACCCCGGAGGATTCCCCTTTGAACTGATATAATGCCCCGCCACCATGCCTATCGGATTGGTCTGATCATCAAGCAGCAGACCGGCAAACCAACCTCCAGCTCGAAGGAACGCGGTGGAGTCAGCATGCGGATTGGGATGGTCTTTCCAGCGGCCATGGAGGAATCCCTCAAACAGGCCGCTCGCGTCGATCCATTTCCCAAAGAAGACGCGCGCGCCGGTGGAATCTTTTTCAAAGTGTCCCTGGACATGGCCATCAACTTCGCCATGCTGGGAGATCCAGCTGCCGCGGAATACGCCCTGGCCGGTGGAATCGTATCCCCAGAATCCGGAGAGAAAGCCGCGCGGACAGCGAATCCGGTCAACTTTGAATCCATTAAAGGCGATGCCGGATGAATCTTCGAAATAAACCACAGTATCCAGCGCGGCTATCTCCGGCAAACTGAACGCGCGACTATACGAGCCGGCGGTAAACTGGACAGTTACCGGCGGCGCTGGAATGGTGTCGACAACGATCAGTACGGTAGTATCGTTAGTTAGTGTATCGACAATGATCTGGAGGATGGTGTCGAGTGTCGGGCGAGCCGGCGGGACGATCAGGTCGAACGCGATGCCGTCATTATGCACCGTCGTCTGCGATGCCCATTCAATAACACGGCGATCCGTACGCGGCAGGATAGAATCGGTGGCCGGTTCAAACCGGATCACACGACGTACCAATTCCGCCCCCCGCGAAATGGTCAGCGAGCCAGACCAGTCCGTCGGGGTAGTAACTGTGGAATCGTAACGTAGTTGTCCCCAGACCACGCGCAAATGATACAGACCAGCGTCGGGGTCGGCCAGCAAGGTCTGAAGTATCGGGGTCGCGGCGATAGGGTCGTTAAATTGAACTTCCTGCGCTGAGGAAGCCATCAACAACGGATCGCCAAAAGCGGGGGCTTCGTTGGTGGCGGTGTAACCGCCCACCGTCGTGATCTGGTTCATCGACCCAGTCGGTGAATCTGAGCAGCCGGCGAGAAGCAACCCGCCCAGCACTGCCGTTCCAATGATGATTTGCCGTAACATGAGACTTGCTCTCCTTAACCGTGAGCTGTCTGCCAGTCTTGCCGCGTTGTTAATGGGAATGATATATACAAGCGTCGTGCCAGCCGGCGAGGCACAAACTTACTTATTGGAAGACAAATGGTTGCGAGTGTGGCGTGAATCTCCAAAACGAAATAGCTGTACCATCAGGTACAGCCGATCAGATTTTCGGCCGCCCGTTTGGTACGGGGCAGGCGGGCCAATCAGTCTTTCTTCCTCTCCGTTTCGAGGTAGGGGAAATTTTCGGCCTTGAAGAAATGTTCAAGCATGATCACGGACATATCGACCCACATGTAGATCGAGTCCTTCTCGGCGTCAGAGAGCCAGGCAGACCAGTGCATCAACGTTCCGGGCCGAAAGTCCGACCACAACCGCCATCACCACCGCGACCGCAAGCAGGATGGCGCGTGGAAGTCGATTTTCGCGTGATTCGCGCATTCACTGGCTCCCTAGTTTAGTCAGCGTTTGATCCGGGAAATAAACCCGCCTGCTTCGTCGATCCGGCGCACAGCCTCTTCCTTGCCGCATCGAAACTGATGCATGACGATCGCCGCTTTCACCGATCCGCCGGCATCAGCCAGCAAACGCTCGGCGTCCCCAATAGAGAGCGAAAGCAGATCCATCAATATCCGTCGCGAACGAGCAGCCAGCTTCTCAGATCGCGCCTGGAGATCGACCATCAGGTTCCCGTACGTTTTGCCGAGCAGCACCATCGCGGTGGTGGAGATCATGTTAAGTGCCATTTTCTGGGCCGTACCGGACTTCATACGGGTAGAGCCGGTGACCACTTCGGGGCCAACCGGCAACTCGATCAGGATATCCGGCTCGATCTCGAGCGCGCCGCGCTCATTGCAGATGATATAACCGGTCCGCGCGCCGATCTGCTTTGCGTACCCAAGTCCGGCGAGCGTGTAAGGGGTGCGTCTTGACGCGGCGATGCCGATCACGAAGTCCCTGGATGAAAGCGCGTGCGACTTGAGGTCAGCCTCCGCCGCGTCGCGCTGATCCTCCACTCCCTCTTTTGAGAGGAGCATCGTTTCATATCCCCCGGCGATCACGCCAATGATCTGTGACGGGTCGGTCCCGTAGGTGGGTGGGCATTCGGCGGCATCCAGGACGCCAAGTCTTCCGGAGGTTCCGGCACCGATATAAAAAACCCGTCCACCGGCGCGCAGCGTTTTCGCGTAGAGCTCAGCCGCCTGTCCGATCTGCGGCAATGCCCGGCGTACGACAGCCGCCACAGTGGCGTCCTCGTCGTTGATCTTCCGGGCGATCTCAATAGGCGCAAGCCGGTCGATATCGATAGTCCGAGGATTAATCTGCTCGGTACCAAGCAGGCGCAATTGCTCGATCAGATGTTCGTATCCGGCCATGGGATAAAGGTAGTCGCTCGATTCGAGACGAGCAATAAAAAGAGCATGCCGAGAGGTTGCCTTATGGCTGGGTCACGACATGCACCGAATCACGGTGCGCGACAACTACTGACGCTACCTGGCCGAACCAGGGATCGTCG
>JAMPYH010000278.1 GCA_023700785.1 Candidatus Zixiibacteriota bacterium | reverse complement strand
CTCGATTTCTTTGCCGGTCAGATCCGAAGCGTGCACCACGCGATTGGCAGAATGCCCTCCCTCGCGCCCCAGGTCAAGCTGCCCGCCTACCGCGGTAAACTTTACCCCGTATTCCATCAGCTCCTGGATTACCGACGGGCCGGCCTCGACCACTCTTTCAACGACCTCCCTGTTGCAGAGACCACATCCTACTTTAAGAGTGTCTGCAATGTGGGCATCAAAGGAGTCGGTGCCGGAAAGGACCGCCGCAATTCCTCCCTGGGCGCGATTGGTGTTTGTCGCGGTCTCGTTCTTTTTGGTCACCAGCGCGATGCGGGCCTTCGGCATCTGTTCTGAAACACGCAACGCGTAGAACAGGCCGGCGATGCCGCTCCCGATAACAAGTATGTCGAAGTCGCGATCCATCAGTCTCTCTCGGTGTGAATGCCAAGTCGTGCGGTCAGGTATGACACCAGCCGTTCTTCGCCGGGGTCGAGGTCGATAGTGAGCGAAAGATAGTAACACTCCCTGTCGAAATCAAACTGATCCAGTTTCACCCAGTCTTTGGCGGTGGTGACGATCATATCGGACTCATGCTCGCCGGCCAGCTGTTTGATCCGCTCGAGAAGTTTCCGATCATATCGCTGGTGGTCGGACAACTCAAGCGCGTGATCAAGGTCCCCCGCCAGCGAGTCCACCTGCTTGCGGAGCGAGCGGAAATTCCCCACGCCCGCGAACAGGAAGACCGACTTATCCTCCATATATTTCACCGGGAAACGCTGGTCGGCGCCGATCAATTCCGAAATGACAAAGCGCGCGTGATAGAGCGGCGCCTCTGGGTTGTTTTTCTCGATCGTTCTTCTCACCAACGCGCGGTCTTTGGCGAGATTGGAGCGCGTTACGATAATGACATCCGCCCGCCCCAGCGATTCCACCGGCTCCCTGAGCATGCCGTACGGGAATAACTTGAGCATCCGCGGCCGAATCGCGGCATCAAATGTCACTATATCGATATCCCGCGCGAGCGTGAAGTGCTGGAAGCCGTCATCCACCAGGATCAGATCTACGTCTCCGGTGGCGGCCAACCGTCTGGCCGCGTCGGTCTTGTCGCGACCTACCGAAAAGATCGCTTCCGGAACCGACAGGGCCAGCAACATTACTTCGTCGCCGGTCTCGGTCGATTGCCGTTCCTGGATCTTGTAACCTCCCTCGCAGATATCGATCTCGCTCTTACGGCCATAACCGGAGGAGACGATCCCGACTCGCGCGCCAAGGTCAACCAGGTGTCGGGCGATAAACTGCACCATGGGGGTCTTGCCGGAACCGCCGACCGTGAGATTCCCGATCGAGATCACCGGGACGGTCAATTTCTCCGGCTTACCGGCAAACTTTCGCTTCAGCAGAAAACCGGCACGATACAGAAGCGACACCAGCCAGAGGAGCAGCGCGGGGATCGCCAGAAGCGAGAAGCTCCGGCGTCTGAGGATCGCCTTCCATATCCGCTCAAGCATGCCGGATCCGTTTCAAAATGTAGTTTCCGGCGGTCGCTGTGGCTGAATGCGCCAGATCGGTTCTGGTTTTGCGCGCGAACGTTCGTTTTCCACTGAGGATCGCCTCCAGAGTCGCAGATAAAGTGTCCACGCTATCGGTCATCGTTCCAAAGTCATGTTTCAGAATATACTCCGCCGCGTCCTGCACATTCGCCACTGACGGTCCAAACAGCACCGGCGTGCCTGCCCAGACCGGCTCGAGCAAGTTGTGTCCGCCGACATCGGCCAGCGTACCGCCGACAAACGCGATATCCGCGGCGGCGTAGAGGTCGATCAGTATTCCCATCTTGTCCACAACGATGATGCTGTTCCCGGGTATATCCATCTGTTCTTCGAACAACCGCGCGGCATGCCCCGTCTGGTGGATAATCTCGAGAATCTCTCCGGCCCGTTCAATATGCCGCGGAACAAGTACCATCCGCAACCGTGGAAATCTACCGGACAGTGAGAGGAGTATCTCCACAAGCTGCTTTTCCTCTCCTTCGCGCGTCGATCCGGCGACAAGGAGAAAGTCGGCGTCGTCCACACCAAGGCTGCGTCGAGTCGCCTGCCGTTTCTCAGCACCAGCTTCGATCAGTGGGGCATCGAATTTCATGTCGCCGGCGAGAGTCATCTGCGATTCCAGGACCCCCATCTGGGCAAAGCGTCCGTGATCCTCTTTCGCTTTGACGAACAGATGGTCGTAGCCGGCCAAAAGCGGTTTGAATAGTTCTTTAAGCGCGAAATATCGCCCAAACGCCTTCTCTGACAGCCGACCATTGACCAACACCACCGGTATCCCCTGCGATTGAAGCGCGATCAGCATATTTGGCCAGATCTCAGTCTCCGCGATGACCACGATCCTGGGAGAGATCTGCCGCAGGACCCGGGCCCACAGATGGGGAACATCGATAGGGAGATAGGAGACCGTGGTACTTTCGCCATTGATCATCGTGGCGGTCTTATAGCCGGCTCGCGTCATCACCGTTAAATGGAAGCGTATCGCTGGGGCCTGATCGTGCAAATAATCGATCAAATGCCCAATGACGCGGACTTCTCCGACCGAGGCGGCGTGCAACCAGATATCGGCAGACGGCAATGAATCGGTGTTTAGGCGACCCGCCCAGAGCGCGTCTTTGCCCGCTTTGCCGCGTCCGACCACAAACGCGCCGAAATAGATCAGAAACGCAATGACTTTGTACAGGTAGATCATAGGTATCTACTCACCAGCGCGGCGGCGCGGTCACTTGCCCCCTGGCCGTGTAACAATGACGGCAGTTCCATCAATCTGGAGCGGATCTTCTCGTATCTTTCCTGGTCAGTCCAGAGCGTCCGCATTTCGCCTACTATTCCTGCCGGCGATACTTCATCTTGGATCAGCTCCGGCACAACCTTCTCTCCCAGCACCAAATTGACCAGTCCGATCTTGTCGATCTTGATCAGCCGCTTCGCTATTTGATAGGTGATACCACCCGTCTTATAGACGACCACCATCGGGCGGCCGATAATGCCGGTCTCGAGCGTCGCTGTCCCGGACGCGGTTACAACCAGATCGGCGTCAAAGATCACTCGTCGAGCGTTATCGTACTCGATCCTTATCCTGCTGCCCGCGAACTTAACGACGGCGGACTCGTAATCAAACGCTCCCCTCACCGCGGCGACGGTCGCCGATGTTCCGTATTCGCGGTTAAATTGATCAGCGGCGGCAAGCATCGGCGCAAGCATTCGCTCGATCTCCTGCGGACGGGAGCCGGGCAATAGCGCGATCTGTTTCATGCGAGGAATGGGCGACGAGATGTACGCTGGCGGAATATCTTCAAGTAAGTAGTGTCCGACAAACTCGGCCTTGATATCATGTTGTCGGTAGAACTCCTGCTCGAACGGGAGGATAACGATCATCAGGTCAACCAGCTCGCGGATCTCGGCTATCCGCTTGTGCCCCCACGCCCAGACTTGCGGCGAGATGTAATAGATGATCGGAATGCCGAATTTCCTGACACGTTTGGCGAGCCGAAGATTAAAACCGGGATAATCGACAAGCAGCAGTGCCGACGGTTTCTCTGCCGCGATCGTCGCGACCGCTCGATGCATCAAGTCTCGAAAATATCCATATCGTTTCACCACTTCCCAGAAGCCCAGCACTGCCAGATCCGATGGCTCAGCCAACTGCTGTTGACCGAGCGCTTTGAGTCGGGGGCCGCCGAGGCCGGACAGTTGTAGGCCGAGGCGGATAGTTCGAAGCGACTCCACTAATCGGGCCGTGGCAT
>JAMPYH010000277.1 GCA_023700785.1 Candidatus Zixiibacteriota bacterium | reverse complement strand
GAACCCGGCGAACGTGCTGACCCAGATCATCGGGCAGTTGCATGACAAAAACGGCAAAGTGACCATCCCCGGCTTCTACGCCAAGACCAAGGCGCCCACCAAATGGGAGCGCGCCCAATTCAAGCGTCTGCCGTACAATGAGTCCAAATACAAAGCCGCGCTGGGCGTACCGGGACTTCAGGGTGAAAAAGGCTTTTCCACTCACGAGCGAACCTGGGTCCGGCCGACTCTTGATGTCAACGGCCTGACTTCCGGTTATCAGGGCGAAGGCGGCAAGACTATCATCCCGTCCTATGCGTCCGCCAAGATCACGATGCGCCTTGTTCCGGACATGACTCCGAAGGATATCATGGACAAATTCGAGAAGCATGTGATGAAGATCGCGCCGAAATCGGTCAAGATCAAAGTGCTCAAGCATGGCGGCGCCGAAGCGGTGGTGGTGCCGACTGACGGTCCGTGGCTCGAAGCCGCCGGTCGTGCCATCAAAACCGGTTTTGGCAAAACGCCTGTCTTCATGAAAGAAGGCGGTTCGATACCGGTTGCCGGTGAGTTTAAGAAATCACTCGGCGTGGATACCATCTTTGTCGGCTTCGGCCAGAACGATGACAATATCCACTCCCCGAACGAACGCTTCCGGGTCGTTGATTTCGAGCGTGGCTGCAAAACCGCGGTCGCGATCCCGATCGAACTCTCCAAAGTGAAGCGGTAGGTCGATGGATCTCGGGATACAAGGCAAAGGGGCGCTGGTTACCGGCGCCTCTTCCGGTTTAGGCTTCGCGGCCGCCATGCGCTTGGCGCAGGAGGGAGCCGAAGTGGTCATCAATTCGCGGAGCGAGGACCGCTTAAAGCAGGCGGCCCACAAGATCGAGAACGCCACCGGAGCTCGGGTTCGGCGCGTCGCGCTCGACCTCACCCCCGATGGGAATGCCGAGAAGATCGCCAAACGAGCCGCGGAGCAACTCCCCAACGGCATAGATATAGTCGTCTCGAACACCGGCGGCCCTCCGGCCGGGCTGTTCCTGGATCAACCGAAAGAACGCTTCAGCGAGTCGGCCGATCTGCTTCTCCATTCAGCGATCAATCTGACTCGCGCGTTGCTTCCCGGAATGCTCGAGAGGAAGTGGGGACGGATGATCTACATTACGTCCATCGCCGCGATCCAGCCGATGGAAGACCTCCTGCTGTCAAACATCTATCGCGCCGGATTGACCGGCTTCTGCCGCACGCTGGCGAGCACCTACGGCATGCACGGCGTCACCTTTAACGCGGTTTGCCCGGGCTATATCGCTACCGAGCGGCTCAAAGAGCTCGCCAAAGCGCGAGCGGGGTCATCGGGCCAGACGGTGGATCAGGTAATGGCGACCTTTGCCGCCACCACCCCGGCGGGACGAGTCGGTCAGCCGGAAGAACTGGCGTCCATTATCGCGTTCCTTGCCGGCACGCACGCGTCGTTCATCAACGGCGCCAACATCCCGGTCGACGGCGGCAAGCATCGGTCACTTATTTAGCCGATGCTGAAACTTCCGGCTCAGCGCTCTGTTTGAATCCTTCATGAACCAGCAGGGGATAGCTCCAGCGACTGAGACACTGTCCGAGTCGGCAAAGCTTGGCCTCGCCGCGCTTCTCCCGCTGATCCTTACCCAGCAGACCCTCGGCGCGCTCTGCTTCCCGATCGGCGTGTACAGTCTCAAGATCATCGAGCCGTTCACTTTCGCGTTTTATCGGTTCATCCTATCGTCCGCGGTGCTTTTGCTCCTGGTCAAGTTTCGCAACCACGCGATACCGATCGAGCGAAAAGATTACCCGCGCATTTTCTGGCTCGGTATCCTGATCATCCCGCTCAATCAAACGCTCTATCTCTGGGGGCAGTCGCTCACGGCCGCCGGACATGGCTCGGTCCTATTTGCCACCACGCCGATCTGGGTCTTTGTCATGGCGATCTTCATCCTCAAGGAGAGATTGCTCTGGCGCCGCGTTCTGGGGATCGCGATCGCCCTGATCGGAGTCATCACCATTGTAACGTCCGGCGCGCTACAGGTCGGTACTGACTATCTCTTTGGCGATCTGATTATCTTTTTCTCGGTACTCTCGTGGGCGGGCTACACTATCCTCGGCAAACCTCTCGCCGAGAAGTATGGCGCTCTCCGGATGACCGCTTACGCCCTCGCGACGGGCACGGTCGTTTATTTTCCTTTTGGTCTCTATCGGGCCGTGCAGTATGATTACAGCCAGTCAACATTTGGAGCCTGGATGTCAGTGGTCTATTTTGCGATAGGCACATCGGTCATCGCGTACGTCATCTGGTATTATGTGCTCAAACATATGCCGGCGTCCCGAATGGCTGTCTTCTCCAACATCCAGCCCGTTATCGCGACCACCGTCGCCTATTTCACGCTGGGGGAGACGCTTGGGCTGTCGTTTTTTATCGGCGCGACCGTGGTGCTGGGCGGCGTTTTACTCACCGAACTTTGAGTCATTTCGTACTCTACCGAGGGAGATATTACGGACATGAATAAACCGGACTGGACCGCGCGCTCTTGCGCCTCAACGATACTCATTGCCGCGGCAATGATTGTGATAGGAACATCAGGCTTTTCAGAGGATAAACCAGCTATGCCCGAGTTTCAGCACTACTTTGTCCAGCTTCACCCGGTTCGACCGGCCATGGCGTACGACATGAATGAAAAAGAGCAGAAGGTGATGGGGGAGCACTTCGAGTATCTGAAGAAACTGACTCGGCAGGGAACTGTCCTGATGGCCGGTCCGGTCTTCGCTGATCCAGTCTTTGGTCTGATTGTCGTCAAGGCGTCCAGCGAAGATGAAGCCAGGGCGATCGGGAATAACGATCCTTCGGTCATCCAGGGTGTCAACACTTTCACGGTCGCGCCGATGATCCGTTCGCTGATGGCGCACAATATCCCCGCTTTGAGATACGCCGCGCAGACCGACGACCGGATCATCCGCAAGGAAGTGACTGTCCCCGGAAAACGGGAAGACGCGTACAAGCTCTGGACCACCACCGACGGGCTCCGCTCATGGTTTACGCCCAGCGCGTCAATAGATCTCAAGATCGGCGGATTGTTCGAGATCCTTTTTTCGATGGACGCTCCTGAGGGCCGGCGCGGCTCCGAAGGATGTCGCGTCCTCAGTTATCTCCCCAATGAAATGCTGTCATTCGAGTGGAACGCGCCGCCGTCTCTGGGCGAGATGCGCGATCTGCATCACTTTGTCGTCATCCAATTCGAGCAAGTGACGGCTGATTCGGTGAAGGTCAGGTTTTCCGAACTTGGCTTTGGCAGCGGCGAAGGCTGGGATTCGGTTTACACATACTTCGACGACGCCTGGGGGCGAGTGCTGGCGATCTTTGAGAAGCGGATGATAGCGGCGAATTAGAATTGGCGGAAAGTACGGATACGGCAAGCCGGCATTAGGTGCCTGCCCTTTTTATAGCGGCTTCAAGTTGAGATAGGTCGGTTGCAGACGGGCACTCGCGCCTGTAATTTTGTAGTTCTGCAACGGCGGCAGTCTTTTGTCCCATCGCTATGAGCGTACGAACAATACCTGACCAGAGGTAACAGCGTTCAGTGCCAGAGCTCAGCGGCAAACCCCTGCGTCCATAATATAAAGATGAATCGAAGACCTGCAGGTCATAAAAGATCAGCGCAAGGTTATAATTCTCCTCCAGCGAATTCGGACTCACAACAAAGGCTTTTTGAAACTCGTCCAGAGCCGCGCGCCGATCACCTTTTTCCGATAACAGTATTCCCTTGGTTCGATGTGTCTCCACTTGGGATGTCCCGGAT
>JAMPYH010000276.1 GCA_023700785.1 Candidatus Zixiibacteriota bacterium | reverse complement strand
GCATGTTTAAAGCTGTAGCGTCGATCAACGGCAAACTAATGCCGCCGGATAGGGCGAAGATATCCGCGTTCGATAATTCGCTGCTCTACGCCGAAGGTCTGTTTGAGACCTTTCTGGGAGTCGGCGATCGCGTCGCATTCGCCAATGAACACTTGGATCGGCTGCACCGTGGCGCGAAAGTGATCGGCCTCAAGATCCCGTCCTCCCGGGCACAGATCGAGCGGTGGATGCGGAGCGCGCTCAAGGCGCATCCCGCCTATATCAAGCAACTCCGACTGACAGTCACGGCCGGTGAGTCTGCCCGTTGGCGCGGCAAAGCCGGAAAGCCGCAGGTCGTGATACTGGTCGGACCGCATCAGCTGCCGACCCATCCGAGCAGATTGATGGTCTCTCCCTTTCGAGTCGATCAGGAGTCAGTCTTTCGCAGGATCAAAACGATCTCGTACGCCATTCAGGCCGCCGCGCTGAAGATCGCCCGCCAAAAGGGGTTTGACGACGCGCTGATGTTGAATGAAAAGGGATACGTGGCGGAAATATCCTCGGCCAACATCTTTTGGGTGAGAAAGGGCGTGGTCTATACGCCGCCGATCGATGCCGGCTGTCTGGAAGGAACCACCCGTGAGGTAATGTTGCGCGAGACGCGCAGACTCAAGCTAAAGCTGGTTGAAAAGCAGGTCACTGTCCCGCAACTGATGACCGCCGACGAGATCTTCATCTCAAGTTCCACACGACTGGTGATCGCGGTGAGCGAGATCGCGGACAAGAAAAAGCACACCTTCGAGCCGGGGTCGATCACCGAGCGTTATCGAACGCACTTTCTTAAACTGGTTGGACTTGCGGGCTAAACGTGCAGGTCCGGAAGCCAGCTCCTTCCCTGTTTTAATTTGACATGTCCGGCGGGGCAGACCATATAAGCGGTAGGAACAAAACTGCTTACTTCAGGATTGCCGAACATGACCAGTCGCCTGCTTTTCATAGTTTTCGGGCTGTCTCTGCTCTGCCCGACTGTCACCCTTGCCCAAAACGCGGATCACGAGGTTGCGCGAAATGTGAGTGGGACGCTTTTTGACGTTCCGCCGCGCGACCTGATCGACATGCCGACCGCCGGGACTTTGCCGCGCAGTTATTTCGACATCGGCCTGCGGATATTCGCCAACGGCGGCGCGGTCGGCTCAACTAATATCGGGCTGTCCAATCGATTGACCATTGGTATTTCGTACGGCGGCGAGGGGGTGGTGTCCAACGCGGATCCGAACTGGAATCCGGATATCGAGTTTACCGTCAAGTTCCGCTTAATAGATGAAATGCAGTATTTCCCCGGTGTGGTGGTTGGATACGCGTCGCAAGGGGACGGAGCCTGGAACAGTGATCTTGAACGGTATGCCTTCAAATCTCGCGGATTCTACGCGGTGGCAAGCCGGTCGTTTTATTTTTACAAGTGGACCTCGGGTTGGCACGCGGGAATCAATTATTCGATGGAAAAGAAGAAAGACGAGGACAAGACCCTCAACGGATTCTTCGGATTTGACGCGACATTTAATTACAATCTCGCGCTCCTCGCCGAATATGATCTGGCGCTGAATGATGATCGCTCAACCTATCCTGACGGCACACCGGCGTATTATTCCGGTAAGGGGCGGGGCTATTTGAATACGTCAATTAAGTGGCTTTTCGCCCAGAATCTCCAAATAGAGCTGATCTTGAAAGACTTGTTGGTGAATCGTCGCGAGGCGAGTACATTCACCCGCGAAGTGCGGATGACGTATATAGATCACTTTTAGGCTTATTCGAAAGCCCAAATAGCGTCGCACTCTATGACGTCAGAATAATCCCGGGATCCTACATCCCCCACTTCCGCCAGCGGGAAAGCACCAGCTCGGCGAAGTCGCCGACCGTGTCGATCACCTTCTGGCGGTACTCCTGGATCCGCGGATTGTCGAACTCAGGATACCCCTCCCCTTCTTTGTAGAGCAAGATCGTTCCGGGAACCGGATAGATATCCGCGCCGGGGCGGAAATACCAGGCGAGGTCGGGGTCATACTGCTCTTTGCCGCCAAGCTTCGGGTCGATCGACATAACCATCGCGGTTTCATCGGTACCGGAATGTCCGCCGGCATGCCCGAAAAACTGCTCGGTCATTTTGCCGCAGAGATCCCACCAATGGAGCACCGCGATGTTGCTCTTTCGTTGATGGTGGAGGTCAAAGGCGGCTGATTTAAGGGCGGTGTTATTGCCGCCATGACCGTTCATCAGGATGATATTCTTAAAGCCTGTGTCGGCGAAAGAATCAAGGATGTCTCGAATGAAGTTCCTGTAATTGTCCTCAGAGATGGTACTGCCGCCGTTGTAGCGGATGAGCGAACGGGTGATACCGTAATTAAGCGTCGGGGCAATCAACGCGTTAATACGCTCAGCGATGCCTTCGGCAATGATCTCCGGGATAAAATTATCGGTGCCGATGCACGACGAACCATGGCCTTCGACCGTACCGGCCGGGAAGATGACCGTGTCAATCTTGGATGGGACGAGGTCGCGGACAGTCAGCCAGGAGAGTTTTTGCAGGTGCCGTTCCATCACGGCTCCAGCCTGGTCAGGATCCGTTCCATCACCAGTTCGGTTTCGCGAGCGGTATCTTCGTCACCCTCAAAACGGAACTGATTGATATCCCGGGCCATGGTCTCGAGGTATTCCGCGTTCTCCACGGCATACCAGATCTCAAGCTCGGACCAGGACAGCTGCTTCGCGGCGAACGCGTCGGCGACATCATGATAGATGGTCGGCGCCTTCCAGTCAAAATCAGACAGCGATATCTGCATCGCTCCGGACATGCCAAGTGAATAATAGCGCCCCTCCGGAGTTGGACCGAATACGGCGTCGGATTCATTCAGCATTTTGAGCGCGGTTTTCATCATCTTGGCGGTGATGGTCGGCGTGCGGCTCCCGAGCAACAGCACATGTTTGTAGCCTTGCTGGAAGCAATCTCTGAAGACCAGATCCATCCGTTCGGACCACGGCTTGTTGGCCAGCTCGATAGTCTCAAATCGATCTTTCAGGGCTTCTCCCCGCTTGCCGTTCAGCTTTCCCGCTAGGTAATCAGTGACTATCTTAATGAGTCGCTTCCGGTCGGCGAGATCGATATGGTACAAACGGGTCTCCGCGTCGGGAACATCCAGCGCGTTCACTATGGTGTCGGTAATGAATGCCTGGTGGAGGAACTTGAGATCGTCTCCCTTAATGACGCCAAGATCCATCGAGGAGCCTTCTTCTGAAGGTTCCTGGATGCAGATGGCGATCACTGAATCGATTTTCTTTTTGTCAGCCATATGAACAGTGAACTCAGGTCTGATCAACAGTTAGTTGGTCAAAATATAAACCCGAGAGATTTGACAGTCAAGCGACGGCACATAATTTCGGAAAAAATCAGCCGACCTCTTGCAATGCCGGAAACCAATTCAGCAGATACGTGGAGAGTACCTGCAGAAGGTCAAAGAATATAAGGATACCGACCAACATGAGCAATGCGCCGGAGATGATCTCTACCGCGCGGAAGTGGCGTTTGATGAATCCAAAGGTCCCGATGAGGTAATTGAAAAGCAGGGCCGTGAGAATGAACGGGATGCCCAGGCCCGCGGAATAAAAAGAGAGCAGGATGATCCCCTGCGTCACACCCGATTGTTGCGCGGCCAGGGTGAGAATGGCGGCCAGGATCGGCCCAATGCAGGGTGTCCAGCCAAAGGCGAAGGCCATGCCGATCAACACCGAACCAACTATCCCGAACTTCTTCTGCCCGGCGTGAAAGCGCTTCTCATAATTGAGAAATCCGATACGGAGCAGACCGGCGACATGCAGGCCAAATACAAAGAT
>JAMPYH010000275.1 GCA_023700785.1 Candidatus Zixiibacteriota bacterium | reverse complement strand
TGAAGATTTCGCTTTTGGTAACGCAATACATTTTTGAAGTAGGTTCTCGGAGGAACTATGCCGTACAATGTTGACCCGCGACAGCAGGCTGTCAGGGATGAAGTTAAGGAATTCGCCGAAAAATATATGTATCCGGTCTCGGAAGAACTTGACCGGATGCCCGAACCCCGCACATTTCCGGTCGATCTTTATCGCAAGATCGGCGAAGCCGGCTTTATCGGCTATGTCATGCCGAAAGAGTATGGCGGGCGTGGCAAATCGAATCTCGAGTATATCACGCTGGTCGAGGAGATGTGCTACCACGACCCCGCGATCGCGCTCCTGTGCGCTGTCGCCGAACTGGCCACACATCCGATCATCCATTTCGCCAGCGAAGAGCATAAGAAAAAATATGTCCCCGACTGCGCCAGCGGCAAGCGGATCCCCGCGTTTGTCTTGACCGAGCCTGAAGCCGGCTCCGACGCCGCCAACCAGAAGACGGTCGCGGTCGAAAACGGCTCGCATTATATCGTGAACGGCGAGAAGATCTTTATCATGCATGGCGATGTCGCCGACCTGGGCGTGCTGTTCTGCCGCATCGAAGGTCAGCCGAAGATGTCAACGTTCCTGGTGGACACCAGGCAACCCGGATGGGAGGCCCGCACACTGCGCCACAAGATGGGAATGCGCGCCGCCACCACCGGCGGGATCATCCTTAAGGATGTCAAGATCCCGAAAGAGAATCTGCTCGGCGAAGTCGGCAAAGGTTTTCGGTACGCCATGGCGACCCTTGACTCCGCCCGCATCGGCGTGGCCGCGCAGGGCGTCGGTATCGCCCAGCGCGCGCTCGACGAATCGGTGAAGCGTGCCAAGGCCCGCCAGGCGTTCGGCCAGCCGATCGCCAAGCTCCAGGCTATTCAATGGATGATCGCCGACATGGCGACCCGTCTCGAGGCCGCGCGTTGCCTGACCTACAAGGCGGTGATGATGCAGGATCGCGGCGAGAAGTTCTCGCTGGAAGCGTCTATGGCGAAACTGTACGCCTCCGAGACCGCGCGTTTCTGTATCGATCGCGCCATGCAGATCTGGGGCGGGTATGGGTTTATCGGCGAGTTCTCGCCGATCGAAAAACTGTATCGCGACCAGCGCGTACTGGAGATCTACGAGGGGACGTCCGAAGTTCAGCGCCTCGTGATCGCCGGCAACGTTATCGGGCGATAGAGGTACCCGGCCCGATGAAATTCGGCCAGTTTGAGATCCAGACCTTCGTCGAGTCCTATTTCCGGCTCGACGGAGGTCTTATGTTTGGGGTCATCCCGAAATCGATGTGGAGCAAACTGCTCCCCGCCGATGAGAATAATCTGGTCCCGATGGCGGCAAACCTTTTTGTTCTGACCGCGCACGGGAAGAAGATGATCTTCGATGTCGGCCTCGGCGATACGCTGAGCGACAAGGAAAAGAAGATCTACTCAACTTCGGGCGAGTCGAATCTCGAGTCCGGCCTGAGATCCCTTGGACTGACCCCTGAATCGATAGATTACGTCATCCTGTCGCACCTCCACACCGACCATGCAGGCGGCGCGGTCAAACGGGTCGATGGTCAGTATGTCCCGCGCTTCCCCAACGCGACCTGCGTTGTTGAGAAGAAAGAATGGGATGCCGCGTTTAGTACCAACGAGCGGACCTCCGCGGTGTACATCCCGGAGCGACTTCGGCCATTACAGGAGCATGGAAAGCTCCAGTTTATCGAGGGGACCACTGAGCTGTTCCCGGGGATCAAGGCGGTCTTTACCAGCGGCCACTCCGAGGGGCACTATGGCATCGAAATGGAATCGGGCGGCCGGCGAGTATTCTATTACGCGGACCTGCTTCAGTCTGTTTATTACGCGCGATTGCCGTTTATCCCGGCGGCGGATATTTATCCGTTGGTCTCGCTCGACGTTCGCCGCGAGCTGTTGCCGAGGATCATCGACCAGGATGTGGTGATCGCGTTTGACCACGCGGTGCACCAACCGCTGGGGCGGATAAAGCAGGGAGAGAAACAGTTCATCCTGGAACCGATCGAAGCGGCTCTGTCACCCACCTGAAACGAAAGGGAACGGGCGTGTCACTCGAAGAAAAACTGAATCACCTGGAACAAATGCGCCAGCAGGCGCGGCTTGCGGGGGGACAGGACCGCATCGACGCCCAGCACCAAAAAGGGAAGTTGACCGCGCGAGAGCGGATCGAATTGCTGGTGGATGAGCGTTCCTTTGAAGAGTTCGACATGTTTGTCACTCACCGTTCGGCTGACTTTGGCCTGGCCGAGCAGAGGATCATGGGGGATGGAGTCATCACCGGCTGCGGCAAGATACACGGTCGGCCGGTATTCATATTTTCGCAGGATTTTACCGTCTTTGGCGGATCGCTCTCCGAGGCTCACGCCGAGAAGATCTGCAAGATCATGGATATGGCGATGAAAGTCGGCGCGCCGGTGATCGGCCTGAACGACTCCGGCGGCGCGCGCATCCAGGAAGGCGTCGTCTCGCTCGGCGGTTACGCTGACATCTTCCTGCGCAACACGCTTGCGTCAGGCGTTATCCCGCAGATCTCGGTCATTCTTGGCCCGTGCGCGGGCGGCGCCGTTTATTCTCCGGCGATCACCGACTTTGTCCTGATGACCAAGGGGACTTCGTACATGTTTGTCACCGGCCCTAATGTCGTCAAGACCGTCACTCACGAGCAGGTGACCTCGGAGCAATTGGGGGGCGCGATGGTTCATGCCGCGAAATCCGGCGTGGCGCACTACGCCTGCGATAACGAGGCCGACGCTATCGCCAAGGTCAAACAGCTCCTCTCCTACATGCCGCAAAACAATCTTGAAGATCCCCCCCTCCTTGAATGCGGCGATCCGCTCGACCGCGAGGACAGCGAGCTGAACAAACTGGTTCCGGACAATCCGAATCAGCCGTACGATATCAAGGACGTGATAACCCGAGTGGTCGATCAATCTTCCTTCTTTGAGGTTCATGAGGAATTCGCGCAGAATATTGTCGTGGGCTTCGCGCGGCTCGGCGGCCGCTCGATAGGGATCATCGCCAATCAACCGGCGGTTATGGCCGGTGTGCTCGATATCAATTCGTCAGTCAAAGGAGCCAGATTCATCCGCTTCTGCGACGCGTTCAACATCCCGATCCTGACCTTTGAGGATGTTCCCGGCTTTATGCCCGGCACCGACCAGGAGCACGGCGGCATCATTCGCTCGGGCGCCAAACTGCTGTACGCCTATTGCGAGGCGACTGTCCCGAAAGTGACCGTCATCACCCGCAAAGCATACGGCGGCGCCTACGACGTCATGAACTCCAAACATGTCCGAGGGGATATGAACTACGCCTGGCCGACCGCGGAGATCGCCGTCATGGGTCCCAAAGGCGCGGTGGAGATCATCTTCAAGAAAGAGATCATGGCCTCCTCCGATCCCGAGCTTGAATTAAAGCGGAAGGAAGAGGAATATCGCGAGAAGTTTGCCAATCCGTTCATCGCGGCGGCGAGAGGGTATGTTGATGACATCATCGAGCCGAAAACAACTCGCCCGCGCCTGATCCGCGCGTTTGAGATGCTCGCCGCCAAAAAGGACAGCAACCCGCCCAAAAAGCACGGCAACATCCCGCTGTAGATTAGTTCGATCAATCAGACGGGGGATGCTTCAGCAGAGCGTGCCCTTCCGAGCGCGCGACATAAGTCGCGGCGGTGATATCCCCGGTCACATTGAGAGTCGTCCGGCACATATCCAGGATCCGATCTACACCCAGGATCACCGCGATCAGCGCGGGATTGACATTGATCGTCGCCAGCACCAGGATAATGAACGGAATTGAACCCGAGGGGACCCCGGCGGTCCCGATCCC